>DASREH010000125.1:0-9028 GCA_035652195.1 Candidatus Udaeobacter sp.
ACTGAGTGATCAGAGCAATTCTCTTCGACGCCGTCGGGACGCTTTTTTTTCTCACAAAGACAGTGGGCGATCATTACGCTTACGTTGCTCGGGAAGTCGGATTAGATCTCAACGCGCAGGAATTGGATCGCGCGTTTCACACGGCATGGCAAGCGAAGCCTCAACGCCCGGCAATTCAGGGCCCGCGCGAAAACGATGACAAAGGCTGGTGGCGCGAGCTGGTCGATCTTGTTCTTGCACAAGCAGTGCCATCATTGAACGAACTTGATCGCGATAATTTCTTCGAGATCGCCTACCAACATTTTGCAGAACCCGGGGTCTGGGGACTTTATCCCGAAGTCTACGAGGTGCTGGAGCAACTGCAGCCAAGTTTTCAACTCGCCGTAGTTTCGAATTTCGACGGACGTTTACGATTCATCCTGCAACACCTCGGCATCTCAAAATTCTTTAGGGACATTTTCATCTCTAGCGAGATCGGAGCAGACAAACCGGACCCGGAAATTTTCAGGTGCATCCTGAAATTAACCGGCCTCAAACCGACAGAGGTGTTGCACGTCGGCGATGACCCAGAAAGGGACTGGGAAGCAGCCAGCGCCGCCGGCATTTCTACGTTTCAGCTCGATCGCCCGAAAAATTCGCTCCGCGATCTGTTGCAATGGGTCGGCCGAGACCCTTAAAAGCGCCTAGACCGGGATACTTCCCGATTTTCCTTGAAACTGTTACACCGGCCAGGTAAAACCGAGAATGACCGCAAGCGGAACGCAGAACAGCGATCCGACTGTTGCCGCCTTCCGCGCCAGCGTCCTTGCTCCCGTATTAAGCATCCTTCTCCTGGTCATCCTCCATGTTGTCTCCATCCCAACGGCGTGGTCACAGCAACTGCTTCGACGCGAAAGTTTCTCAGTGGGGATTTATCCACAGGCGATGGCCTTCGACGGCGCGAACATCTGGGTCACCAGCGGACAATCACAGTACATTACGAAGCTACGAGCAAGTGACGGCACCCTGCTGGGCACCTTCCCGGTCGGAACGATCACCGTAGGCGCGACCTTTGATGGAACCTATGTCTGGCTGGCCAACTGGGGTTACGGCGCCAACAGCCTCACGCGCGTTCGACTCGATGGGTCGGTTGAAGGCGTTTACCCGATTGGCCCACACGGTCCCTACAGTCTCATGTTTGATGGGACGAATATCTGGGTAAGTACGCTCGAATCGCACGTTATTAAGATGCGAGCTAGCGATGGCGTGGTGCTGGGTGATTACTCTACAACCACTGGTTCTTCACCATGCCTTCACCTGGCATTTGATGGTGCCAATGTCTGGGTGACAAACAACTATTACAACACCGTAAGCAAACTGCGGGCAACCGATGGCGAATTGTTAGGCACTTTCTCTGTGGGTCACTACCCGATCGGCGTTACGTTCGATGGCAGTAGTATCTGGGTCACAAGCAGCGGCGACGATTACATTACTAAATTGCGTGCTAGTGACGGCGTTTTCCTCGGTAGAGCCAGAATGGGAGCGGCGCCTTCAGACGTCACGTTCGACGGAAGGCACATTTGGGTCGCTAACGTCGATGACGGAACCGCGACAGCCCTCGGGGACTATCGTGGTGTTATTCACCGCACTTTTCGGGTTGGAGATGCCCCGCAAAACATTCTTTTCGATGGGACCAACATATGGGTGGCGAACTTTTATAGCGCCACGGTAACCAAGATCAGCCCAAGCCAGTAGGTAATTGTCCCCGTTGGTTCAGCTCCGCTAACCTGCAATCTAGTTTCCGGTTACAAGTTCGACTTGCTCGCCAAGGCGGCGCGTCGTGTGATTGCTCCCCCGCCTATGCGTCGGTTCGGCGCTCCGAATTTTCAGTCGCGCCGATGTAATGCCTGCGATCGCCACGTAAGATGTACACTCAAGCCATAAGCAAATTGGGTCGGCCGGGACTCGAACTCGGAACCAACCCCGAAAGCTTTCGGGGCTGCTCCTATTAGTTGTCAGATTGCAAGACTGAGATCGCGAGTCGCGGGTTCTTTTTTCGTTTCAGAGTCCGCTCCAGTTTGCGTGCTCCAACCATCGAGGGCACTTCCTTTGCCATGACAAGGTGAATCTCGTTCCCAAACCGGCGCGTTGTGTGGTTGCTGCCACGTTTATGCTCCACGATTCGGCGCTCCAGATTTTCGGTGGCACCGATGTAGTAGCGGTGATCGCCACGTAAAATGTACACCCAAGCCATACGCAAATCGTGGGTCGGCCGGGACTCGAACCCGGAACCAACGCCTTAAAAGGGCGCTGCTCTACCGATTGAGCTACCGACCCAGATCGAGCTTCAGTTTGGAGCGCCTCCTGAATTTTTCAACGCAGAACCAACCCCGAAAGCATTCGGGGCTGCTCTACCGATTGAGCTACCGACCCCAGATCGAGTTTCAGTTTGGGATTGGCTGCAAACTTTTCGATGCAGAACCAATCCGAAAAGCTTTCGCCACTACTCCGCTGATTGAGCGACCCGGCGCTGCGAAGCACCATGACTTTGTAATGCCTCGCGGAATTTTCAATGTACAATGACACGCTTCCGGCCATGATCTCTCATGAGTACAAGTGCATTTTCGTAGAAGTGCCCAAGACAGGCTCGACGAGCGTTCGCGCGATTCTTGGTAAGGCTTGGAAACCGCACCTGAATCTTTGGCAGATCAAAAATCAGATGGAGACGTATTGGACGAGCTATGGCGGAAGAAAGAACCGGATTCGGGCGGCGTTGTATTTGTTGCGTTCGGAAGAGCGCCGAAAAGAGATAGGAAACAAGCAATTCGAGACGTACTTCAAATTCGGATTCGTTCGGAATCCGTGGGACCGTGTGGTGTCTCTATACGAGCGCACCGAAGCTTTGCAGCTCAGAAGTAAGATGAGCTTTGACGATTTCGTAGATTGGATCGAATACAGCAGCGCCACTTGTGTTCACTCGTCTCCTCACCGGTATCAATTGGATTGGTTCGTCGATCCTAACGGCAACATGCTTGCCGATTTCATCGGGAAATTCGAACGACTCGAAGAGGACTGGGCTTTTGTAGCGAAAAAGCTCGGTGTAACCAAAAATTTGCCTCATCGAAGGCCCAATCCACGGGCGCGGCATTATACCGAATATTATACGCCGCGAACCAGGGAGGTAATCGCCAACAAATTCAAAGTCGATATAGAGCGGTTCGAGTATGAGTTTGCCGGATAAAATAAAGGCGATCGTGCTGACGTGCGATCGTTATCGAGCAATCACAGAGCACATGATTTCACAATATGACCGTCTGTGGCCCGATCATCCATTCGTTTTTCATGTTCCATATCAGGAACTGGCCGGTACCAGCACGGAGCGGGTCAGATTTCTAGCGTCGCCTTCCGATATAAAGAGAACTGTTCTGCATTTGCTGGAAGGCATCGATGACGAAGAATGGATTTATTGGTGCATCGATGACAAATACCCGATCCAACTCGTGACCGATAGAATTAGCAGCCTGATTTCTCACGTAATGCGCTCGCCGGAATCAGACGGCCTTTTATTCTGCAGATGCAGGGCAACGCTGGATAATCCGAAGCTCACTCTTTTCCCGCGCAAATTTAAAAATTCATTCGGCGATATTTTCTTCGAGCGAAAAGGATGGTTCCAGATTTGGATTCATCAGGTCTTACGCGCGAAAGTTCTGCGGCACCTATTCACTCGCCTGCCGGACGTCATTCCCAACGCCAAAGCGATGGATGAACTGAAGAACGACGTGCCAAAGCTACAGGAGCACCGGTTATTTGTGACCAAAGAAAACTTTGCAGTTTTTGGGGAAAGCACCCGTCGCGGTGTAGTCACGCAAAATTGTTACGACAGTATGGTCGCTGCGGGAATCGAAATACCGGAATGGTTTCGCAATCCGGACGGCGAACACGTGACTCTGGGAAAATTATAGCTCATCCGCGCTCGAAGGTGTATCCGAAACGCTCGATCTCGGCGGCAAATCGCGCGCGCACGAGTTCGCGAAGCTCGGCATTGTAATATTTCGAATAATGTTCGCGATTGGAACGATTGTATCGTGGCAGAGAGGCCGGCGAAACGTCTACTGCCTGGCAGACCGCGCGGAAATCGTCAGCCAAATTCTCAAAACGAATAATATAGTTAACATTGGCAAACGGATCCTCTCCCCCCTCACCCAGTCGAAGGTAATCTGCGACCGGCATTAGCCGGACAATCGCCTTTTTGAATTCTTTTGGGTCCCATTCGGTGGCCTTTTGCGTCGGCGTAAAATAATAGGAGACCACGCGATCCCACGGATTTCGTACACAGGTGAACTTGTAGAGCTCCCTAAACTTTTTTTCACCCAGCGCCAGACGATACTCCGCCAGAGTAGAATGTTTTTTTACTTTGTACTTCGGGTTACGGAGTCCGAATCGCTCGATTCCGTCCTGTTCTCCTCGCAACGCTACCAGCTCATCTTCGGAATAGTCACGGAGAACACTCTGAATCGAATTGCCAGCGGTCTTTGGAACGTGAACGAATAAAAAGCGTTTCTGAAAGGAAATCATCTGCACCAATTACGAGATCATTCTAGGATGCGTTTCCGTGCCAGGCGAATACTGGAGTTATTTTCCGATAGTGCGACCTGTTGCTGGCTGAAAGCAGTGGCGTCACATGATCCTGTCCCACAAACATAAATTCATCTTCATCAAAACTGCGAAGACCGCTGGAACGAGCATTGAGGTCTTCCTTTCAAAACAGTGCGGCCCTGAGGATATTCTGACTCCGATTGAACCGCCGATCGCTGGCCATCGACCCCGCAATTATCTCGGATCCATAAACCCGATTCCTGAAATTTTGGAAAGGCCGGGCAAAATGGTTTCCGTTTTGAGCCATGCAATGACCAGTCGCGAAAAGTTTTACCGCCATATGCCTGCTTTCGAGATACGGATGCGGGTCTCTCGCGATGTTTGGAACAGCTACTTCAAGTTTTGCGTCGAGCGAAATCCGTGGGACAAGGTTTTGTCGCATTATCACATGCACGTTGCCCGCGAAGGGGGTCCGGCCTCTTTCGATGAGTATCTCGCTCGCCGGCGGTTCCCAATTAATTACTTCCGGTACACGGATCGTTCTGGAAAGAAAATCATCGTCGATCGCGTTCTGCGATATGAGAACCTAACCAGCGAGCTCGCCGAAGTCTTCTCGCAACTCGGTATACCCTTTGATGGCACGCTTGGTGTTTCAGCCAAATCGGAATATCGAACCGACCGGAGGCCTTACCAGGAAGTTTATAACGAGTCGCAACGACAAATCGTGGCAGAAGCGTTCGCGAACGAGATCCAGCTGCACGGGTATCGGTTTTAAGTCCTCACAGGGGCTGTTGTGCAGAGCCAATCACCATTTTTTAGTGTTGAGACGTCGGATTTAAAACGGTATTAACATCTAGGTTTGGGCAGAAAGATCTTATGCCATTACTAAAACCTGACCCAACGTTTTATCCGTCACCGCGGCTGGCAATGCAGGCACCGGCCGAAAAATGTGCGTTTGTGGCGGCGCTCAATCCTCCTGGGAGCGACCTCAACGACGCTTTGCTGGTCGTCGACGTTGATCCGGAGTCGCCAACATATGGTGAGCGGGTCGGCGAAGTCAAAATGCCCGAGTTTGGTGATGAGCTTCACCATTTCGGATGGAACGCTTGCAGCTCCGCCCTTTGCCCGTATGCGCCGCATCCGCATGTAGAGCGCCGCTATCTGGTTGTGCCCGGCTTACGCTCGTCGCGTATTCATATCATCGACACCAAGCCGGATCCGCGTAAACCAAAAATTGTTAAAGTGCTGGAGCCGCAAGATGTTTTTGCGCGCTCCAACTATTCACGGCCGCACACAATTCACTGTGGGCCGGAAGGCATCTATGTCAGCACTCTCGGAGCCCCGGACGGCGACGGACCGGGCGGCATTTTCATGCTCGATTGCGAAACGTTTGAGATCCTCGGCCAGTGGGAAATGGCTCGGGGTCCGCAATTCCTGCATTATGATTTTTGGTGGCATTTAGGCTTCGACACGCTGCTGACCAGTGAGTGGGGCACGCCAAACATGATCGAAAGCGGACTCCAACCCGATCTTTTGCTTGCCGGCAAATACGGTCACCAGATGCACGTCTGGGACTTACGGCGTCGTCGCCACTTGCAGACTCTCGATTTAGGAAGTGAGCAACAAATGGTCCTGGAGATGCGTCCTGCTCACGATCCCACCAAAGCGTTCGGCTTCGTCGGTGTTGTGGTTTCGACTAAAGATTTGTCCGCATCAATCTGGCTTTGGCACCGGGACAACGGCACATGGGATGTGAAAAAAGTGATCGAGATTCCGGCGGAACCAGCCGACCCTGCAAAATTGCCGGATATGCTCAAGGATTTTAAAGCCGTTCCACCATTGGTAACCGACATCAATTTGTCGTTGGATGATAAATTTCTGTATGTCTCGTGTTGGGGCACGGGAGAGTTTTTGCAATACAACGTATCTGATCCATTCAACCCGAAGAAGACAGGTTCAGTTCGGATTGGAGGGATCGCCAACCGCACGGCTCATCCTAAAAAACCGGGCGAACCTCTGGCGGGGGGACCACAGATGGTGGAAGTAAGCAGGGACGGCAAACGGATCTACTTCACCAACTCGCTTTATGCTGCCTGGGATGAGCAATTTTATCCTGATGGCGTCGGCAGTTGGATGGTGAAATTAAACGCGGGCCCGGAAGGCGGCATTGCATTCGAGGAAAAATTTTTCGTGGAGAGCAATGATTACAGGGTCCACCAAGTCCGCCTGGAAGGCGGCGATTCCTCGAGCGATTCCTTTTGTTATCCGTGAACGGTCTCTGGCCGTGGCTGGCTGTATTTGGCCTCGGCCTTTTCCACGGGGTAAATCCAGCCATGGGATGGCTGTTCGCGGTTGCGCTCGGACTGCAGGAGCACAAACGCGGGGCCGTGCTCCGTGCATTGTTGCCGATCGCGCTTGGCCACGCTCTCTCCATCGGAATTATCGTAGCCGCAATTCTGTTGGCTCGAGTGAGCCTGCCGCATTCCCTCCTGAAATATTCCGCCGCAGCGATCCTATTCGCGTTCGGACTGTATCGGCTCTTTCGATCGCGTCATCCCAATTGGGCCGGCATGCGAGTGGGTTTTCGCGATTTGACGCTTTGGTCGTTTGTCATGGCATCGGCACACGGCGCCGGCTTGATGCTTATCCCGCTATTTCTCAAATCGGGTCACGGGCCACCAGCGACGAGTCCAATGAGCTCACATGTGCATTCCATGTCCAGTTTTGGATTCGACAACGTCAGTTCACCAACTCTCCTGGTGGGCGCAATCGCAGTTCACACTTTTGGTTACCTTCTGGTGACTGCCTCAATTGCGCTGCTGGTCTACGAAAAGCTCGGGGTCGGTCTGCTGCGACAAGCATGGTTTAACATCGATTTGTTCTGGATGCTCGCACTGATGCTCGCCGGTCTCGTGATCCTTTTCCTTTAATCGGGGTTCAGACAGGATAATGCCGGCGGAAACAACGACTAACCGACCAAACACAGGCTTGTAATCAAAGCTTCAGCTTATCGTTTGTGGCAGCCTGCCAACGGTGAATGTCACTCGTCAGCCGAGCGATTAAGGACGCGTATTGCCGATCCGCATAAAGATTGCGTGTCTCCAGCGGATCATCGTTCAGGTTGTATAATTCGTTCAGATCCTTGTTGCGAAGGCACAGCTTCCATCGGTCCGGGGTAACGATTGTGCGAGTGGATTCTTCCACGGCGCGCTTGATCATGCGGCGTCGAGCCAATTTGCTGCCCTTCTTTACCTTCGTGCGATTCGGCGCCCATTCCAGAAACACATTTTCGGGCTGCGCTATTTGTTGGTTGACCAGTCTTAACAAACTCGTGCCAGCGCATTGCGGATGATTGGGTTGGCCGAGCAGATCGAGCAGCGTTGGGACAAAATCGATGTGACTCACTGAATGCGACACCACAGAAGACCGGGTTTGACCGGGCAACCGGATCAACAACGGGACGCGCGTGGCTTCCTCGAACATGGTTTCCTTCCCGAAAAGATGGTGCGCGCCCAAACTGTCACCATGATCGCTCGTGTGGACAACGATCGTCTGATCAACGAGACCACATCGTTCCAGGCAGGCAAGAATGGCACCAATGCTTTGATCCACTAGCGTCACCAGCCCGAGGTAACGCTGCTTGATACTGCGGTATTCGTCTGGAGTAATCCCAAAAAACAATTGAGCCGGCAACCGTTTGCGATCCAGGATTGCTTCCGCTTGCTGCCATTCGCGCATCAGACGGTAACGAAGCGGAATATCTTTGTTCTCAGGAAGTGTGGCTGTGAGATCCAGGCTCACCTCGTTGAACGGATGCTCCTCGTTGAGCGGGCCATTGTAGGGCGAATGCGGTTCTACGAATCCGACAACGAGGATGAAAGGATCGTCGCGATGTTTTTGAATAAATTCGCACGCATGTCTTTCCAGAAATCTTGGCCGCGATAGTTCGACCGTCAGGTTGCTGATAGCCACCTCTGAAAACTGCCCGCCCGCTTTGTCAGGCACCATCCCTTCCGAAAGAAGGAATTTCGTGTAGTCGCCGTGACCATCGGTTGAAATGTATTCGTCGAAGCCTCGCCCAAGAGGTCCGTCTTCACCGAGATGCCATTTGCCGATGTACGCGGCGCGATAATCTCTGTCTTTCATCAATTCAGGAAAAACGCGAAATTGTCGATCGAGCCGCGCGCTGTTGCGGGTGCACCCATTGATGTGGGGCCACGTGCCACTCATGAGTGAAGATCGCGACGGCACGCACACTGGATGTGTCACGTACGTCTGTTCGAAGACGATCGATTGAGAGGCGAGTTTGTTCAGGTTCGGCGCGTGCACCTTTTCACCTCCGTAGCACGCAATTGTGTCGGCTCTTTGTTGGTCCGGCAGGAAAAGGACCAAATTCGGCTTTCGCGGTGCAGCCATGCTTTTCAGGTTCGCACTAAATCAGCGGTAACCGCTC
>DASREH010000126.1:0-5265 GCA_035652195.1 Candidatus Udaeobacter sp.
GACTTCCTCTTACCAGGCCGACTTTTGATTGAGGACACCAGCGCGGATCTTGCAAGCGCGCGGCGTGTCGCTGATTTCGTCGAGCAGCGTCCAGTCAGTTATGTGCTTGGTGCGCATATCGAGTTGGATAAGTCCGGTAAGACCTTTTTCGGCACGCGATATCATCCCAACGAGCGGCCGCTCCAATTGACCAAGCAAGACGTGCTGGCATTGCCCGGGATTGTCGGCGGCTTCAATGGTTTCTACGGTAAACACGGCGTGTATGTGGTGATGAACCAGAACCGCATCCTGATTCTTCTTGGGGTCGGCGCGGTTTTCTTACTAGTAGCATTGATTCTGATTGTGAGGGTGCTCTGGCGGTGGTTGCGTTCGCGGGCGGCAGCGAAATGAACGGTGGGTGGAAGTGGCGAGTGACGACTGACAGGTGACGAGATCGGAGGCGCCACGTCCGCCACAGGACCGACTCGCCGTGGTGAGCCTGCCACTACAGAGACGACCCGGTGTTCGCAGCGCGTGCCAGGCGTGGTTACACTGGAGTGGATGGGCACGGCGAAGAAGATGCGTTATCGGCTGGAGTGGTTGGGACTCATGTTCGCGGCGAAATTCGTGCCGCTCTTGTCGCGCAAAGCTTGTTATCGCCTGGCTCTTTTGCTCGGCTCGCTTGCCGCGATGCTTGATCGACGGGGCCGGCGCGTCGCGCTGAGTAATCTGCGCGTGGCGTTCGGCGATGAGTTTTCGGATCAGCGCCGCAAACAGATCGTACGCGAATCGTATCAGCATTTTGCCCGTACCATGCTCGATTTTTTCTGGAGTCCGCGCCTAACGAGTGAAAACTTTTCGCGTTACGTTGAGTTTGAGAATCGCGACAGATGGGATGAGGAGGATACGCGCCCTGGCAACCCGGTGATTGTCGGTTGCTCTCATTACAGCAACTTCGAATGGCTGAGCATTGTCTCGGCGTCGGCTGGTCTCGAAGGTGTTATTGTTGCGCAGCAATTCAAGAATCCACTGCTGGATCCGATCTTCTCGAAGTTGCGCGAGAGAAGCGGTCATCGCGTCGCAGCGCGCGAAGGCGCGGTTATCCAACTGTATCGCGCGTTGCGCCGCGGCGAACGCCTGGCGTTGCTCGTTGATCTGACAATTTCAGCGAAACTACCCAGCGTTGCGATCAACTGTTTTGGGCTCGAACGCTGCGTCACCTTTGCTCACGTGTGGCTGCACCAGCGCACGGGCGCGCCAATCATCAACGTCCATTGCGAGCCGTTGCCTGGCGGACGTTACCGCGTGGTTTTTCATCCGCGGATCGAATTTCCCGCGGACGCGTCGCTCCAGGAAATGGCGCAAGCTTGCTGGGACCAATTCGAGCCCGTGGTCCGGAAAAATCCGGCGCCCTGGCTCTGGATGTACAAGCATTTCCGCTATCGCCCGGTCGCGGCGAACCGCGCGGCGTATCCGTTCTACGCGAATGTCTCGGAGGATTTCGAGCGCCGACTCGATGAAAGCGCGCGCAAACTTCCGCCAATGACTTCGAAAGTGAAACTACGAACGCTTACCCCTGCTTGATGCACGAACTCAACGTGAAATTCTTGACCCAAGATTTCGCGCGCTCTCACTGAGCAAAACGAATCACTAACATGGCTGGTTTCTGTCTACGGCAGACGTGTGAGGGTGAGATCGTTGCCGTCGCCACCGGTGTAGCTGACTTGGAAGGTGTTTGCATGATCGGTGAACACGAGCCCGTCCGGAAGATTCTCGAACTGCCCGTCAATGGGTCTGGACGAAGTGTTATCGATCAGGACCAGAACCGTTCCTACCGGAACAGTGACTCCGCGATTGTTGAAAAAGGCGAAAGTGCCTTCAGCATCGATCCTCACTCCGTTTGCCACCACCTGGCTGAAGGTAGATTGCGCGCCCAGTCCGACATTAAAGAAGCCGTCGGACTGAAAAGTTAAGCGATTAAGAAGAGTCAGTTTGCCCGGACGCGTGAAGCTTTGGCCGGGGGTGAGGAAGGAACCATTGCCAGGAGTGTTACTGCCTACGGTAACCGGACCTGCGATCGTGCCGGTGCCACCGAGAGCGCCCGAGGCTACGTGCACCGGGCCGCTGCCGGTAGCCGATCCATTTGTGTTATTCGCCAGCAGCGTTCCTTCCTTGATGCGCGTGCCACCGGTGTAGGTGCTCCCATTCCTCAAGTCATAAGTGCCTCTGCCTTCCTTTACGAGCGAGCCGAAGCCGGAGATCACTCCTGAGAACGGGACCACAAGCCTCGTATTGATAGTTAATCGAGATGAGCCGAGCGAGACCAGGCCGTCACCTTGAACCGACGCGAGACTCACTCCGACCGGACTATGCAAAGTGAGATCGAGCGTGCCATTACCGAGAAGGACAACGTTCGCCGTGCCGCCTGTGGAATCATCGAGGAAAAAGACGACGCCGCCGCCGGCAGTCTGTGAGCCGTTGACGATGATATTGGAGCTGCCCGCAGTCGAGGTATTGGAAAATTCCAAGTGACCACCGGTTGCTCCCGCTACCATGCCGGCGTTAACCGTAAAATTCGCGCTGCCCGCGGTCGAGCTATCGAAGAAAAGCACTCCGCCTCCGGAAGCGCCACTGGCAGCACCGCCATCGAGGAAAAATGTGCCGGTATCGGCCGTCGCGGTATTGAAGAACGAGGTGTTGCCGCCGAAGGAGTTGCTCACTGGCCCTCCGGCCATGGAATAAATAGCGTCACCAGCGGTGGCGCTGCCCGCAAAGCTGAGGTCGCCTCGATCGCGACCCACGGCGTTAACGAAAAAGTTTTGGGCCAGAGCTGAGTTGTTGATCACCCCGACGCCATTAATCAGCACGCTCGCAAACGAGGACGAAGAGGTAATGGTAAACGCACTGGCGTCCGGGTTAAAAACAATGCTATTGAGAACGATACTGTTGGTGACCTCGACGTTCCTCTGATCCGAGACGCTGAAAGTCGCAACATCCGACAGTCCGTTGGGAACGGTCGCGGGGTTCCAGTTTGTAGCCGTATTCCAGTTGCCGGTCGCTGGATTTGCCAGCCAGGTTGCGCTGCCGGCAGAGGCGATCGAAGCGCTGCCGCAAAAGAGAGCGAGGAATGCGAGAGAACCGAGTCGGGAAACATTAAAAGGGATGAATTTCATGAGGCGCGGACGCTGATCCATGACGATCAAAGATGCGAATACTGAAAGTTGACCAAATTGTAACTTTTTTGGCCTCGGAACGCTAAGGTCGCGTCTATCCGCATCTTACATTTCACATCATGAACACGGAAAATCTCGGCGACCGGCGTTTCGAATGGAACGCGCGCGCAAACTTGCGCCGATCACTTCGCAAAGCGAACCTGCGCATGATTACCCCGGCATTACGCAGGGCGAAAATCCGCTTTGCGGAGAGGGATCGAAGCGAAGCGTAATCTCCTCGTATTTTTCATCGCGCTGACGCGAAAGCGCATCCAAGACACAGCTGCTAATCGTCATTTGAGAACAATAGGTGCGGAATGCGCTCAGCAGACGATAGTGGCGTTGCTTCATGCCATTTCGAGCACTCAAGCTTTCGCCCCAAATTGTTCAGGCCGTGCGCGACGCGGGCTACACCGAGCCTACCCCGATTCAGGCCGCCGCGATCCCGCTCATTTCTGCGGGACACGATATCATTGGGATTGCGCAGACGGGCACCGGAAAAACGGCTGCGTTCGTTCTGCCGATTTTAATGAAGCTCGCAGAATCGAACCAGACGGTAACGCAGACGCATAACGCAGATCGCAATCGCCAGTCCGGTCGAAAACTCGTCCCGGAGCGCTTCCACCGCGGCCCGCGCGCGCTCGTGATCGCGCCGACTCGTGAGCTGGTAGTGCAGATCGAGGAGAACGTGCGCGCTTACGCGAAACATATTCCGTTACGCATGGCCACGGTGTTCGGCGGCGTAAGTGAACGTCCGCAGATCGAGGCGTTGCGGTCCGGTGTCGATCTTGTCGTAGCCACACCGGGGCGGTTGATCGATCTGATGGACCAACGAGCAGCCAATCTCTCCGGCATCGAGTTTCTCGTGCTCGATGAGGCCGATCGAATGTTGGACATGGGTTTTCTTCCATCGATTCGCCGGATCGTCAAAGCGTTGCCGCAAAAACGACAGACACTCATGTTCTCGGCTTCGCTTTCGCGCGAAATCGAGCAATTAACTCATCAGTTCCAACGGTCGCCCCGGATTGTCCAGATTGGCCGGCGCGCGAACCCAGCCGAAACGGTCACGCAATTTGCCTACGAAGTTCGCCCGCACTTGAAGTCTGCGTTGCTCCTTCATCTCCTGCGCGATCCAGAGTTCGACACTGTTCTCGTTTTTGCCAGGACCAAGCACGGCGCCGACAAGATCGCTCGCCGTCTCGAAAGCAGCGGAATCAAGGCGGGAACAATCCATTCCAATCGCTCGCAGAACCAGAGGCTTCGTGCTTTGAAGGATTTCAAGTCGGGCGCGGTCCGCGTCCTCGTCGCCACCGACATCGCGGCGCGCGGCATTGATGTGGATGGGATCTCGCATGTGGTGAACTACGATTTTCCGATGCACGCAGAAGATTATGTGCACCGCATCGGACGCACCGGCCGCGCACACGCCATAGGGGATGCGATCAGCTTTATTACGCCGGAAGATCAAGAGCCATTGCGTTCGCTTGAGCGTTTTATCGGCCGCGGGATCCTACGGAAAAAGGCAGAAGGTTTTGATTATAACCAACCTGCACCGCCGCGCGACGAGCGGCGGAAGGGAACGCCAGTCTCACGGCGAAAGATCGAGCCGCGGCTACCCGGGAATTCCGGAAGCGGCGATGCCTCGCACGGTAAGATCGGGTGGCGTTTCCGGAACGCCTCATCGAACAACCGTCCGCGACGCAGATCTTATCGAAGACATCGCTGATTCATTTGTCAGAAATGGCGGGTAGCCTATTCCAGTTCGAGCGCTCAACTTGATGAGAGCGAAAACTAGCGGCTCGCTCGAAGCGCTTTACCGTATAATTTGTCTTTCAACTAATAGGAGGAACCAAATGCAAAATTCGAATGGAATTTCCCGCGATCGTCTCGCGGAGCTATTGAACGAAGATCTTGCCCGCGAATATCAAGCCATCATTGCTTACGTGATTTATTCACAGGTGCTCAAAGGCGCTGAGTACATGGATATCGCGTCTCAGCTTGAAATCCACGCCAAACAAGAGCTCGATCACGCCCTGATTCTTTCGCGACAAATCGATTACCTCGGCGCGATGCC
>DASREH010000127.1:0-5821 GCA_035652195.1 Candidatus Udaeobacter sp.
GTCTTCATCCCATGCGGGATCGTTCTGCACAACGCCGCGCGTGGACTGCGCAGTCTCGACCTGCTCGCCAACGTGGAGAATGTCCGTGTGCGGTCCATAGTAGGTGCCCTCATGCAAATGCGACCACCAGCTTACCGCGGCGACGCCAGCAACTGCGAGAAGAAATAGCGCGGCAAGTGACAGGAGTAGCCAACGAATCGGGCGAGGCATCTAACGAGAAGTAGATGAGCGACGGCGGACGAGGGCGCGCGTCGCTCGCGGCGAAGTGGTGGGAGCCATCTCAAGTGTGAACGCACCGCGGTCCGCCGTTCGCTCCATCGCCTGGTTAGATGCGTTCGTGATCACCTGGGGACAAGCGCTACCGGAATAGTGACTCCACAGTGCTTCGTCTTGCGCGGGAAATCCAGTCTGACGATCGGCGAAAGCCGAGCTTTCTTCGGTCGATATCCGGGCGCAGTGACTTGCAAGAACGAGTAACCTACAAACACGCTAAACCCGTCGGCGTCACCAGCGGCACGAAAGTATGCTACCAGTCTTGCGCGTCCATCGCGACCGGTCTTCTGCGGCGGGGGCATCGCTGACGGATGCTGGTCAGTCAATGGTCGGTATTCCGACCGCCTACGCGCACGGCCCGAACTGTGGCCCCAGAGATCGGTCTGTGCGTTACCGCATCTGTCACGCGCGTTAACATCGCCAGCTCTGAGGTGCCGTCCGAAATCATGGCGATGTCGCTCGCCGAAGCAGGTGCCGAAAGCGCGAGAAGCGCTCCTGCGAGGGCGACCACCGTCAGTGCGCGCGTCAGCATCTAACGAGAATTAGGAGGAAAAATTTCCATCTAACGCGGCATGGGTGTGTGGCTCCGCGTAATCCAATGGGCTACGAACGGCGAGACCCGGCTTGTTTAGCACGTGCGTGTAAATCATGGTCGTGGAGACATCTTTGTGCCCGAGCAACTCTTGGACGGTACGGATATCCTGCCCGTTTTCCAACAAATGCGTAGCGAAGGAGTGCCGGAACGTATGACAGCTCGCAGCTTTGCGGATTCCGGCGCGTTGAATCGCGCTCTTTACGGCTTTTTGCAGATTGTTCTCCATAACGTGGTGCCGACGTTTTTCGCCAGATAACGGATCATTTGAAAGCTTGGCAGCAGGAAACACGTACTGCCACGGCCACGATCGATTCGCTCTTCCATATTTCCGGTCCAGCGCGAACGGCAAATAAACACGACCATTTCCGTTCGCGAGATCGCGTTGATGAATTTCGCGAATCCGTTCTAAATGCCGTTGAAATGGCTGACGCAAGCGCTCTGGCAAGATGGTGATTCGATCTCGTAAACCTTTGCCGTCTCGGACGGTAATATGTCCGTAACCGAAGTCGATGTCTTTGACGCGGAGGCGAACACATTCCATCAGCCGCAGGCCGGCTCCGTACAGCAACTCGGCCATTAACCGGTAATCGCCTTTGAGGTGCGCGAGCACCGCACGGGCTTCGCCCGGCGTGAAGACCACGGGCAGCTTCGCTGGCCGCGTAACGCGCTGGACGTTCTCGATGAAGTCGAGTTTTCGCTCGAGCACCCGCTGGTAAAGAAACAACAACGCGCTGAACGCCTGATTTTGAGTGGACGCAGCAACATTTTTTTCAACGGCCAAGTGCGTCAGAAACTGCGTGATCTCGCCTTCGCCCATTTCACTCGGATGACGTTTGTGATGAAAAAGAATGAAGCGGCGAACCCAATCGACATATGCTTGCTCCGTACGGATCGAATAATGTTTCACACGTAGCTGCCAGCGAACCCGGTCGAGTAATTTCCCCGATGAAGCGACAGCAGCAGTAGTTGGGGGCACGCACGAGATCTACCAAAACCGAGGCAACGTGCCAAGCTTCTCCTCCGACTTATACGCCTGACGTCGCTCGACGTGACACGGCACAACAATGGTTTACACGCATGTGCTCAACAAGCCTGGCATTGGTGTTAAAAGCCCGCTGGATTGAGTCCGATGAACCGGCCACAGGCGGGTGGCTACACATCTCGGGAGGCTACGCGCGCACAGGCACGCTGGCGGTGCGCTCCAGTTTGCCCCAGCTGACCCATGCGCCTTTGATTGCGCGCAGGATTGCTTTCCAGATGCAATAACTGAGCATCGGTCGATAGATCAAGCGCATCGGTAGAATCCGCCAGGCCCGCAGGATTGGTTCCCGTTCCAGGATGCAAGCGAGCGTGGCAAGTAACACGTCCATCACCAGAAACGTAATAACGAACGGCAACACGGCGTTCCACGCGCCGAACGGCAGGGACATGAGAAGGAACAAATCGACCATCGGAGTGATGGCCACGAGGATGATCTGGAAAAACCAGATGCTCGGCAAACTGAACCAGCCAAGCGCGCGATAGTTCCAGTTGAACACCATGTCGCGATGTTTCCAGAGACTTTGCAGCGTCCCGTAGGCCCAACGGAAACGTTGCCTCGCAAGCGTGCGGACAGATTCCGGCGCTTCTGTCCATGCGATCGCGTCAGGTACATAAACAATGCGCTGCCGATGCCTGTGCAGCGAGAGCGTGAGATCGGTGTCTTCAGCGAGCGTGTCCAAGCTCAGCCCGCCTGCCTGGTCAATTGCATCCTTGCGAATTGCGCTAATCGCGCCGGGTACGACGGTGATGCAATCCCAGCGGGTGTATGCGCGTCGGTCCAAATTGAAACCGCAGGTGTATTCCAAGGCCTGACAACGCGCGATGAACGTGCGCAGGTTCCCGACCTTCGCATGACCTGACACTGCGCCGATCTGCGAATGAGCAAATGGCTCCAGCAATCGCGGAAGCGTATCGCGCTGGCATTGCGTATCGGCATCGATGAAAATGATGATGCCGTGACGCGCAGCAGCGAGGCCGCGTTGCAGTGCTCGCGCTTTTCCATGGTTTTCCTGTCGCAACAGGCGGATGCGCCCATCGCTCTTGGCAACGCGTTGGATCTCTTCAGCGGTCCGGTCGTGCGAACCGTCGTCCACGACAATGACTTCGATGTCGCCTTTGTAATCGGTCGTCAGAAGCGCGCGCAAAGTTTCCGCAATCAGTTTGCCTTCATTATAAGCAGCGATCACCACGCTGACCGGTTCCGCAAAATTCGTTCGGGGCGGGCGTCGGAAACGATACGCGAGCCAGATGACAATCAGTGTGCGCACGACCACCAGCGCGGTCGCCACAATCATGAAAGCCCAGAGAAATTCTTCGATGGTATGGTAAACGCGAAAACCGGCGCCGCTAACGAAACGCGCCAACGACCGGCCGTTGTTTTGCACGACCGGCATCAAAGCGTCACGCGTCGTACCCAGCAATGTGCTCACCGGCACCACGGTGTCGCCCCGCGTATGCAGCCATTCCAGGATTCGGGGCAGTGCTTCGACGGTTTGCGAACGATCGCCACCGGCGTCGTGAAGCAAGATGATACTGCCATCGTGCCGTTGTTTTTTGACGCGTTGCACAATCACGTCCGCCCCTGGTCTTGCCCAATCCTGCGGATCGATGCTTTCCAGAACGACGAGGTAATTCAGGTCTTCCGCAATTTTCAACGGAGTGAGATCGGTCAGCTGCGTAGGACTCGAATCAGCGTCGTACGGCGGCCGGAACAGTGTAGTCGACCGGCCCGTTATCGTTTCGAGCAAAAGCTGAGTCGCGTTCAATTCTAACCGGATATGCTCCGGCCAGCAGAGCGCGAGGTTGGAATGATAGTAAGTGTGATTCCCGATCTCGTGTCCTTCGTTCACAATGCGACGGACCAGGCCCGGATATCGTTCCGCGTTCACTCCAACAAGAAAAAACGTAGCTTTTACGTTTGCTGCCTTCAGGATGTCTAAAATCTTTGGCGTCCACTTCGGATCCGGGCCGTCATCAAATGTGATTGCGACCTGATGCTCGCCCCCGGCGCCCTGATGGTAGAGGGTCGGAAATTCCGCGAATCTCGTATACTTCGCGGTGAGATAGCCGTCAGGATCGACGGCAAGTTTTCGCAGTCCATCGGTGCGATCCTCATCAACTGTCACAATCTCGCCGTCTCCGACATCAGTAATTGTGTCTGTCGATTTTATCAGTTCGAGCGTTTGCCGCGCCTGATCGTCCAGCTTGAAATCGCGCGCGACGTTTAGAGCATCCCAAATTGCCGGATCTTCGCTGCCGAGCCGGTAAAGGGCGAATCCGCCGGCCTTTTTATCGCGGACCTCGCGCAATTGGTTCAGGAAAGTCACTGCGTCCAAAAACCAGACAGCGTGCTCTTTGCCTTCATCCTCAAAATAAAAATAGGGGCTGTATCCCGGTCCGTGCACTTCCGCGCTTTCACTTTCCGCGTCGTTGGCGCGGCTCATGGCTTCAGAAAAACTGATCATCTCGGCTTTTTTACCGCCGATTGTCCAATCGTAGCCGTAGCCACCGATCGCGATGATCCACTGTTTGGTATCGGAATCTTCGAGCAGAACGTGCACCCACCCTTCGAACCACGATCGCGAGGCCACCGGACCGGGGGGATCTGTGTCTGATGTTTCGTCAAATAACATGGCCACGAAGCGATCGACGTTGTCGGAAAGCGCCTCGAAATCGATGTAATCCAATTCCTGGCCGGGTTGAACGCAAAGCCACAGCTCTTTTTTATCGTCGTGCAGTGCATCGGTAAGTTTGTCGATAAAAACAGTGATGTCTTTCTTGTAAGCGGGATCGATTTGTTGCCAGTCGATCACGACGCCGGCGGCCCTGGCGTTACGTAGAACAGAAACCACGCGCTGGATAAAACGGTCCTGTCTTTGCGCCGGCCCGTGCGCAAGATTCTCGATGGCTTCAGGCTGCCAGGTGTCGCCGACGAGATTCGTCAACAGCGGCATGAGCGCAATCCCTTTGCCTGCGCAAAATTTCAATAACCGCGTGTCCGCATCGACTTGTATTTCACCCAGGCCGTTGACCACGGTCATCCATTCTGGACAGAGATGTGTAATCTGTGCGGCGTGTTGCTCCAGCGACGCGTAACTGTACGGATCGCCGTTCGTGTAGAATGCAAGACGCACCTCGTTGTCGGGAGACTTCTTGCGCGGTCGCGCGGTAGGCGCCGGCGCCACGCCGGCAAGCTTTTTGGCGGCTCGTCGAGCTTCCGCAAACTTCTGCCACAGCAGCGAGCTCGGAGACAATTGGTCTGCCGGGTTTTGTTTCTGCAACGCTTTTAGCTGGCCTTTCAATTGCCGCAACGAAAACGGCACATTCATTTTGGGCGTGACAAAAAGCGTCTGAACGAAGATGACCGTCGCTAAAAAAACGAAAATGCCGGCGACCAGCAGAATCAGACGCAAACGTGGCCAGCGCTTTCCAGTTGGATCTGAAAAAATGAAGGGTCTGACTTCTCCGGGAGGGAAATGCTGCATGGCGGCGCATACAATCGCTCAAACGCAAAAATAATAAACTCGCGCTCCGCAGCCGAAGCGGGCGCGTCCAGCGCCCTTCGCGCGGCAAGGCGATTCCTATAGCAACCGACCTGTGGCCGGTTTCCTTCAGGGCTGCTTTGATCTTAAGAACCGGCCACAGGGCCGTGGCTACAAGACCTGCGAAATTTAAAAGAAGAATTCGAAGCCGCCGTAGTAATTGCGCGGCAGCGCTGTCATGATGCCTTCCTCGCGGACTTCGCCCCAATATGCCTCATCGAACAGATTTCTGATCCCGGCAAAGACTCCGGCGCGGCCGTTCCAAAACTTATATTCGGCCGTCAGGTCCCAAACGTTGTACGCCGGTATGAAGCCTTCGAACGAGTCGCCGTCGTCACCAAATTCGTCATCAACGAGTGTGCCGAGAAGC
>DASREH010000128.1:0-4836 GCA_035652195.1 Candidatus Udaeobacter sp.
CTCGAACGGCATGGGGGGCGGGCAAAGATCGTTGTCTGGGCGCACAATTCGCACCTGGGCGACGCACGGGCGACGCAAATGGGTCAGCGTGGCGAATTGAACGTAGGCCAGCTTGTACGGCAACAGCACGGGCGCGACGCCGTGTTAATTGGCTTTACCACGCATCACGGCACGGTTACCGCTGCTTCGGATTGGGGAGGACCCGCCGAACGCAAACGAGTTCGGCCAGCGCTTACGAACAGCTACGAAGAAATGTTTCACGACACGGAGGTACCCCGATTCATGCTTACTTGTCGCGAGGTTGAAGAATTGAGCGAGCCGAAACTCGAGCGCGCAATCGGGGTAATCTATCGGCCTGAAACTGAGCGCATGAGCCACTATTTTTGGGCGCGGCTTCCGGATCAATTTGATGCCATCCTCCATTTCGATGAAACGCGGGCGGTCGAACCGCTTGAGCGCACTGCGGAATGGGACGCCGGAGAAGTGCCGGAGACATATCCTTTCGCGATGTGAACTGATCGCGACAGCTTTAATGTAATGGCGAACGTCAGATCAAAAATTGAAGAGCGTTTGGTCCGTGTTGCGTTAGGTGGTTTGAAATTAGAAGGGAATCTGAATCTGCCCGAGGACGCTCGTGGAGTGGTACTGTTTGCTCACGGCAGTGGAAGTAGCCGATACAGTCCGCGCAATCGCCATGTAGCAGAGATGCTTAACCAGGCCGGTCTGGCCACCCTCCTGATCGATCTCCTGACTTCAGAGGAAGAGATAATTGATATGCGGACCGCATCTCTGCGCTTCAACATCAACTTGCTTGCGCAAAGGGTCGTCGCGGTCACAGATTGGCTTTTACAATATCCAGACACCCGGAAGCTTCGCCTTGGCTACTTCGGTGCCAGTACCGGAGCCGCCGCCGCGCTCGTCGCCGCAGCCGAACGACCAAAAGTAGTTGGCGCTGTTGTCTCACGAGGTGGTCGTCCCGATTTGGCTGGCCCGGCGCTGGCGCGCGTTCAAGCGCCCACACTCCTCATCGTAGGCGGAAATGATTTCGAAGTGATCGATCTCAATCGAGCGGCCTTCGCGCAGCTCCGCTGCGAAAAGCAACTCGTGATCGTACCTGGAGCGACACACCTTTTCGAAGAGCCTGGAATGCTCGATGAAGTAGCGCGGCTGGCACGCGATTGGTCCGAACGTCACCTCGCACCAGCGGAAGCGCCATCAAGATGAATTAAACGAAACGGAGCGTGCTCGAATGCTCGAAAGAACTGATCAAGAAAGGGCATTTCGTACCGATGAAAGAGACATTGGAGCGAACACTAGCCACGACCGAATGAGGAGAATGAATTCATTCACGAGCCTGGGATTCGGCGAATACGTAAAATGGCATCTCGGAATCAACGACCAACACGACAACGAAACCAAAGGGAGATATGAGTTTCCCTACAGTGATTTCAACAACGTTCACCGTGGCGCGGTGATTTCAGCCGAGCGCAGGGCCAGGCAATACAAGCATTGCGATATCGAGATGGCAGCGCACCGTCTGCACAGAATCATTGATGCGGTCAAGCCGGCGCACGCGAAACAATGAAATTACGCGGCGGCTTGTTGCTGAACGGCTACCTCTTTCTGGCTCGCGGCCAGAAATTGATGAACGAACTGTACCGCCATCGATCCTTCGCCAACTGCGGCCGCGACGCGCTTGATCGAACCCTGGCGCACATCGCCGGCGGCAAAAACGCCGGGCACTGATGTCTCCAAAAGAAATGGTTGTCTTTGCAATGGCCAGGCGCCGGACTCAGCCACCTGCTGTCCGGTTTGCACGAACCCCTTGCTATCGAGATTGATCCCGGACGGCAGCCATTTCGTGTGCGGCACCGCACCGATGAAGACAAACACGGCCGGACACGAGAGCTTTTCGGTCTGACCGGTTTCACGATTCGTTAGGCAAACGGTCTCGAGCCATTTGTGGCCTTCCATCCCGCTCACCTCGGTCCGTTTTCGCACTTCGATGTTGGACGTTTCGTGGATGCGGCAAACAAGGTAGTGCGACATGTTTTTGCTCAAATCGTCACCGCGGATAACGACGAAAACTTTTTTGGCTGTATCCGACAAAAATACCGCCGCCTGTCCCGCCGAATTTCCGCCGCCTACGACCACAACCTGGGCGTGTTTGCAAAGTGGCGCTTCGACGCGAGTCGCGGCGTAGTAAACCCCTGTGCCTTCGAAGCGGTCGTTATTCTTGACGTTGAGCTTACGGTAAGCAGCCCCTGACGAAATTACGACGCATTTGGCCGCAAGCTTTTCATTTCCATTCAACATCACTTCATGATAACCGCCGTCGTTCCCAAGTCCGATCACTTCATCGGGAGCGGAAAGCGTGGCGCCGAATTTCTCTGCTTGAACTACGGCCCGCTCCGCCAAATCGCTTCCGGAAAGGCCGGTGGGAAATCCCACGTAGTTCTCAATCTTCGAACTGCTGCCTGCTTGCCCACCCGGTCCCATGCGATCAAGCAGGAGCGTTTTCAATCCTTCCGACGCGCCATATACAGCCGCCGCCAATCCGGCTGGTCCGGCGCCGACGATGATCAAATCATAAATCGTGTGCTCGATCGGTTTTCTGACGCCGAGACAATCTGCGAGCTCCCGATTGCTGGGGTTGCGCAGGATTCGATTCTCGCCGCAAATCACGAGCGGCGTCTCGTTAGGCTCGGTCTTGAAATTCTTCAATAAAGCATCGACTTGCGGATCGTTTTCCAAATCGATCCAGCTAAAGGGAATTTTGTTTTTCGCCAAAAATTCGCGGACGCGATGTGTCTCTTTGGAATGACGCGAGCCGATAACTCTGACCGAGGCGAGGCCCAGCTCCTCGATCAATTCTCTGCGCATGAGAAACGCGCGCAGCAGGAGATCGCTCAAGCGCGGCATGTCTCTGATTATTTTCTTCAAAGCATCAGCGGAAACTTCATACGTATCGCAGTCTGCTTTTGCGATAATACTGACCGCGGACGGCCTGCCGGCGAGCAAATCGACCTCGCCCGTGAATTGTCTGGGGCCGAGCACCGTCACGACGGCGCCCGAACAATGTTCTCGAAGTTCCACTTCGCCGTTTTTGACGACAAAGAATTTTAGTTCCTGTTCGCCGGCCGCAAGCAGTGTTTCACCCGCCTTGAAGTGTCTGGAGGCAGCAATCCTGGCAAGAGTTGCGATCTGTTCTTCATCGAGCCTCGGACAAGCGGCCTCGATTTTAGGAAATGCGGTCGGATGAAGATTCAGCTCCGCCATTGCTACCTTACCTACGCACTGGGCAAGACGCACAGCCGTAGCCGGAGCGAAAGGTAAACTTAAGTTACCCAATTAATGGCGATTCGGGTCACGTAATTATCGGGTATGACTGCGGGCATCTCGCTTTCTCCGAACGAAGAGGAGCGCGTTAAAACACACGCAGATAGATCTGAAGAAACCGAAAAGCGTGCCGTTCTGCGTTCTGTCAATCCGTACAATGGGCAAACGCTGAAGATTTACAATGAGATGACGCCGAACGAGCTCGAAGGTGCGATCGGGCAGGCGCACGAACGCTTCACGACATGGCGTCGCACTTCGATTCCGGAACGCGCGGCGTTCCTGTTAAGAGCAGCGAACTTATGCTTTGTGCGCGAGGAAGAACTGGCATGTTTGATGACGCTCGAAATGGGCAAGCGCATTGCGGAAGCGCGCAAGGAAGTGAAGCTTTGCGCGAGCATCTTCGAATACTACGCCATCCGTGCACGCGAATTCTTGCAGCCGCAGTGGCTGCCCTCGGCGCTGCCCGACGGCACGCTTTTGCATGAACCGCTCGGTGTGATCTTCGGCATCGAACCCTGGAATTATCCAAGTTACCAAGTGGTCCGAATGGCGGCGCCGAATCTCGCGGCCGGAAATACCGTGGTGATGAAGCACGCCTCTAACGTGCCGCAATGTGCCGAAGCACTCGAAAAAATCTTTCACGACGCAGGTTTTCCTCCCGGCGCGTACACGAATCTGCCCATCTCTTCCCGGCTCGCGAATCAGGTCATCGACGACGACCGCGTCCAAGGTGTTTCCTTTACTGGCAGCAATGACAGCGGCGCGAAAGTCGCCGAGCGCGCCGGTCGCAACGTAAAAAAAACGATTCTCGAGCTCGGTGGCAGCGATCCGTTCATCGTGCTCGATGATGCGGAGATCAAACTCGCGGTCGATCAGGCAGTGGTGGGCAAGATGACAAACATGGGACAATCATGCGTGGCCGCGAAGCGTTTCATCGTCCATGAAGACGTGAGCGGCGAGTTTGTAGATCATTTCCGCGCTAAACTTTTTGAACTTAAGATGGGCGACCCGCTCGACGAAGCGACTGGCGTGGCGCCGCTGTCTAGTCCGCGTGCCGCGGAAATTCTCGAGGACCAGGTTAATCGTTCGGTGGCGGGCGGAGCGAAAGTTATTCTCGGCGGAAAGCGAGCCGAACCGGGAAGCGCCTTCTTCGAGCCGACGATTCTGATCGGGGTTAAGAAAGGTATACCGGCTTATGATGAAGAGCTATTTGGTCCAGTCGCGTCAGTCATGATCGTTCCTGATGAGAAAACCGCGATCGCTGTCGCGAACGACACCAAGTACGGTCTTGGCGCTTCGGTTTACACGACCGATCCGAAGCGCGGCCGTCGCGTCGCCGATCAGATCGATGCAGGGATGGTTTACATCAATCATCCGGTGTGGATTTATGAAGACATGCCTTTCGGCGGGATCAAGAAATCCGGTTACGGCCGCGAATGCGGGCCGCTCGGCATCGAAGAGTTTCTGAACAAGAAACTTTATCGCGAGATGTAGGGC
>DASREH010000129.1:0-3674 GCA_035652195.1 Candidatus Udaeobacter sp.
CGTTTCAATTTTTCATCGTAGCGCTTCGCCTCGATTTCGGGGATACCGAGACCGACCAAGCCGCCTACCACACCGCCCGCGGCGGCTCCTACAGCCGCGCCGCTGAGGGCTGCCATGATTGGGCCTGCCGCAATAAGTGGACCTACGCCGGGAATTGCCAGAGCACCGATCCCCGCGAGCAATCCGAGCACACCACCAGTCGCACCGCCGGTAGTTGCTCCAGTTGTTGCGCCTTCGGGCGCTTTTGTTGCTTTGACGTGACCAATGTCCCGTGTTCCCGCTGTGTCAGGCATTAATACTGAAATTTCCGATGTTGCGAAGCCTTGAGCTTGAAGCTGCTGGACGATTCGCTCCGCCTGCCCTTGTGTCGTTGCTATACCGAATACTGATTTAGACATAAAACTTTATTCCTTTGTGTTGAGTTTGTTGTTATTTGGATTCTTTCACTTCCAGTTGATCAACAATCTGGGCGCCGCCACCCGCTGATCGTGCGATCTGACTGATTTTGGTTTTTTCTTGAGCCGTCTTGACCGGTCCGCGCAGTGTGACTTGGCCATTGGCCGTGATCACTTTGATGTTCTTTGCAGTCATTGAAAGCTCGTCGTCTTTCATTAACGCGCTTCGAATGTCCTGCGTGATTTTCAAATCCG
Source organism: Candidatus Udaeobacter sp. (assembly GCA_035652195.1). GTDB lineage: Bacteria > Verrucomicrobiota > Verrucomicrobiia > Chthoniobacterales > UBA10450 > Udaeobacter. The sequence goes on from DASREH010000129.1 coordinate 651, forward strand.
CCGGGCTGTTTGATTGATCGCCGGACGTTTGTGTTTCGCCGGAACGATCGCGCTCGTTTTTAGCCGTGTTGTCGGGTTGTGTTTGCTCGTCGGCGGCCATAGCAGTCAGAGCAACTGCTGTGAGACAAGCAATGATTAGTAAACTTCTTTTCATAGATTCTCGATTACCAAATTTGTACTAGCGGTTTGCTGTTTGTGTTTCGGTGAGAGCTTCCGGATTAACGATATTCTCAGCGAGTTGGTTGAGGTTCTCGTTTGTGTCGGATTCTTCATCCAGCGTGGATTGCAGAAGCTCGGCTGCTTCGTCCTGGCCGAGCAGGTTGGCGAATGTGCGCGCGCTGCCGTAGCCCGCGATTTCGTAATGTTCCACTTTTTGGGCTGCCACGATGATGCCGGCGTCGAGAACGGAGTCGTCGCCATCTTCCTCCAAAATCTCCGAGCCTTCCTCGATCAGTCCCTTCATTGCACGGCAGGTCTTTCCTTTGGGGCTTTGGTCAAGCTGCTCGAAGATTTGTTCGAGTCTTTCCACATGTTGTTTGGTTTGCTTGAGATGTTTTTCGAATGCACTTCGCAATTCATCCGACGAAGCCGCCTTGGCCATCTTCGGCAATGCTTTGAGTAATTGGTTTTCGGCGCTGTAAAGATCGCGCAGTTCGCTGATGTAAAGTTGTTCTAGTGTGTCTAGCTTCATGTTTTCTTTTGTTGGTTGGTTTGTTGTTTCGTTTGCGTTGCATTTTTAGCAGCGCGTTAGAGGGCTTCGCAGGTCAGCACGATTTTGGTTCCCCGTGACGGCGCAATTCCGGAGGTCGGAGTGCCGAACCAACAAACGCTTACAACCGGAAAGGAAAAAATCTTAGGACCGAGATGGTCTGGCTACCACCAATGATCACGGTCTGATCAATGACTATTTCCCAAGTGGCGTCGCAATTTCGGTGCCGGGAGGCGGTGTAAATTCGAACGTGGACGCCGGAATAGGATCGCGGAGCTGATTCGAATACGTGGTCACAATGCGATCGCCGTTCGGCAGCAGCATATCGGTGCGTTCCACGCGGAACTCATCGTTGATTCGTAAATCGAGCTTCTGAAACACGCGTTTCATTGACGCTGCGCGCGGTATGAGTCGGAGCTCATAGCCGTTATCCAGTTTTTCTGCCGTTATCTGGAAATTTTTCTCCACGTCCTCAAGGTTCAACGACGAGTTGATCGCTGCCACTGTGGAATCTAACGGCGATCCTTTGCCCAGCGGATAACGTTCCGCCGATTTGAAGTTCGGGTAATAAATCCAAAGCTGACGCCCATCGCTTACCGTGAGGCTGGGCGAGTTGCCTGTGACTTCGCGCCGGAATTTATTGGGCGCCCGGAACCAAACCTTTCCGGAGCTCAGGATTGGTTTCTTCATTAAATGGATCACTCGCTGCTCCTGAAAGTTCGCCTGCGTAGTTCGGTTCCTCCGAATGGATGCGAGAAGATTCTTGAGATCTGAGTCGGAAACCGGCGCGGAGCTGGCAATACCTGCGAGTGATACCAGAATAAAAATCGACCATAATGCGGTGCGCATGCGCTGACCTTATGTGATTAGGTTCGATTCTCAAAACGCAGCACCAAAATTACCGTAGTAGGCCAGGCAGGTAACAGCGGCGTTACTTTTGCGAGGGAACATCACAGCTCAAATTGTTGTCCATTTTACTGCACGAAAATCCGTCATCTCTTTGAAAGGAGTGCTGTAAAAAGATGAAAACGACTGACTCGCTGAGTATTCGCGACCGATATACCGATAGGGAGCGGCCAGGCTACCTGGTCGAGCTTATCGCGTTGGGAATAGTTCTAATCGCCCTGACATTGCTGACTACTGCGATGGCGGTGCCTTTGAAATGAGGACGCCAGATGACCGAGGCGAATGGAAGCGACGCTGGGCAGATTAAAGCTCAAGGCAGGCAACGATCATGACCCATAAGATCCTGACTTACCCGGATTTGCTGCGACAGATTCGCAAGGATCTGCGGGTACAACATCCCGAATGGATTCAGGCAAACGGCGAGTCGCCGATGTGTGACTCTTACGAGGCACGCCTTCTGAAACTACTCAGCGCCTCGATCGGCAACGGGTCTCGCGAAACGGCTGCGTTTCAGGGCGAACTTTAAATAATCGCGTACGGCACCCGGATACTTCCATTGATTCATGGTCGTTTGGGCGATGTAGCCGGCAAATCCGCAACACTCTGCGCCACGGCGCAGGCAAAATTTCGGCTTGCAATCGGTGCCCAAAACGTTGCATAACACAGGCATGCACAAGCACTCTCATGCCTTCGATCAACCCCGAAAGGGAAAACGAAGGCACCTCTCTACTCCTCAAAGAAAAAGGCAAGCTAAAACGGAAGCGATTCCAGATCAGCTCGTCCAGTTGGCCATGGATGCCATTCGCGACGGTCATACAACTGTCGCAACATTCCTTGCGCCGTTCCATCCTGATCTGAGATTCACGGCTTTCCGAGCTTATGCTGCCGCTATGTTGGCGTTTATGCCAAAGTGGCGGCGCTAAAATCGGTTAGCGCTTTAGCTAAAAGATTCTACGGTTTGCCGGGGGTTCCCCCGGCTTCCGCGGTCCGTACCTCTAGCAAAGCGTCCCCGACGCTCGCCAGCTGACGTTTATAACAAAAGAAGGAGAAGAGCGCGGCAGCCAGCAGCGCCAGCTTCCACAAAATGAATTCAGATCGTCTCCAATGATCGAACATCGCCACCGTTGCCAGCGCGCTTACAAAAAAGAAACTGACCTCGCTAACGCAGAGCAAGACATGCCCCAGCACCACTCTGTGACGAAACTGCATCCGTGGCTGAAGATTGCGAGCATACCAATACGCCGATTGCATTAAAACTAGTCCAATTACGGCGACAACAAAGTCCTTGGGTGTTCCGATGACTTGCCCCCCGGCAGTCAGCTCCCGGTAATCAGGAAGCGCGTCCCAGAAAAACACCTGCGCACCGGTAACTTGTGCGATGATCGCACCCCAGAACAAGCGTCTGTTGG
>DASREH010000130.1:0-48797 GCA_035652195.1 Candidatus Udaeobacter sp.
TTGTTAAGATAAACAAACGGCCCATGAGATGCGGAGAGACCGTGACAGGGAACGATCAGATCAAGATATCCATCGTTATTGATGTCGCCCCAGATCGGATTACCCCACGATTTTTTCGCTTCCTGAACCAGCCCGACTTGAACACTGACATCCTTAAACTGAGGTCGTGCGTGGCTCGTTGCCCCTGATAGCAAGACGAGCATTGTCGCGACTCCTGCGCTGAAACCGTGCCCTACGCGATTTTTCATAAAACGTTAACTCTTTCGGCTCGCCGCTTGGTGTCAAGGTGAAACACACGCGGACAATACGATGCGTTTTCGCCTGCAACCGTCGCGAAAAGCACAGCTGCTGCAAGGGGCAAAACTTGATTGAGCAGACGCCCGCCTTTATCGTCCCGTCCCCAAATGGATCGCCAAACCCTAATTTTTCTTCATATCCCGAAGACAGCTGGAACGACGCTGAATCGGATTATCGAGTGGCAGTACAGCCCTTTTGAGATTTTCACGATGGACCCCTATCGCATCAGAGCCACACCCGAGCGGCTCGAAAGACTTCCTGAGGGGCGCCGCCGTCGTCTGCGGATGGTGCGCGGACACATGCTGTATGGTGTGCACAAATGCCTGCCACAGCCTGCTACTTATTTCACCATCCTTCGCGATCCGGTGGCCCGGGTTTTGTCGGCGTATTATTTCGTTTTGCGCAGGCCGCTCAATCCCCTGCACAGGAAAGTCAAAACAGAGCGACTGGGAATAGAAGATTTTGTGCGGCTTTTTCCTGAACGCAACAATTTGCAGTGCAAGCTAATTGCTGGAGTCAGAGATGCGCCGATCGGCGGTGAGCGATTACTTGATATGGCGAAGGAACATCTCGCGAAATCGTTTAGTGTCGTTGGGATCTCGGAACAGTTCGAGGAAAGCCTGATACTCATGGCCACAACCTTTGATTGGCAAATACCTTTTTATAAGAATTGCAAGGTTTCGAAGACGCGTCCCAAGATTGATCCCGCTACAAAAGAACTGATTGCCGATCACAACCGGCTCGATGTCGAGCTTTATGAGTTTGCAAAAGGGCTATTCGCAAAAAGCATGCAAAAGAATGAAGCAACAATCCGGGAACGATTGGCTGCATTGCGTGCAATGCCCAAGCCGAGTGCAGCGGACGACTTCTGTAAATCGGTGCTGGGAGCCGGTCGGTTTGTTGTAAACAAAGTCGCATCTGCAATCTGAACTCGCTGTCGATGCTTCGATTGCGACCACATCGCTGGTGGCTGTTTACTGTCGGACCGGCGAAAAAGTAATATTCGACGCTTAAACTCCCGCAGTCCGAGAATTACCTCTTTCGGCCGACGAGTCCGCATTCGCAAGGCAAAGCCCTGTTTGACGCCGGAAGGAAGCAATTTCAAAACTGTCTGGTCCCCCTGTGCTAGCGGCACATTGCATAAGCGCGTAGCGATGACCCGTAGTTTGCGAGTTCGGCCGCGCGAATTGTCTGTCTGGTTGGCTCGATACGGGTAAATTTCGGTTGCCGCAGCAGCGGCGACATCTGGAGCGACGAAGTTGGCCAAGAATTTCTCTTGACACTTTCGGCTGCGTTTCATACCAAACCCAACACTCTCACTCCTATGATCCTCCATGAAAAACCCATTAATTCCTCGCGTTAGCGCGCACCTTATTCGAGGGGCGTTCTATGTACTGTTACGGCTGGCTCTCGGCGTGATCCGTCTCGCGCTGAAGCTACCAAACAAAATTAAACGCAGCGTGGCCTGGCAAAACCAGTCTGCGCAACACATCCAGGCAATCGCACCCTCGAAGCTCTCCCGGCAGAGCATCGCAGGAAATGCCTGACGGTGTGCGGCACGGTAGCCATTCCCGAGACTCCGATCGCAACTTTCCTACCTGTCATGAATAACTTTCTCGATCTCGCGTGGAACTCGAAATATCGAAAACAAACCAGAAGCCGATTTTCCAGAATCGCTGGTCGATTCGTTACGCTGCTTTTCGCTGCCGGACTAGCTGCGATTCCGGAAACAGCTTTCTGTCAACATCAGAAGGCTGATCCCGCTGGCATAATCAGGCTTTTCAGTACGGACGTGGCTAACCCTGAAGACAGTCCATCCTGGACAAATCCGAACATTGACGGCATGCGACTCAGACCGGTTTGGAGCGATGTGCAGTCAACGCAAGCCACACTGGATTGGAGCTCGATCGACGAGATTATGGAGCTTGCCACTGAACATGGGAAGTTCATCGGTCTTTCAGTTACCGCTGGAGTCACAACTCCGCAGTGGGTCTACGACGCCGGAGCGACCAAATATCATTTACAAGATGGCTCCGAGCGCTCCATGCCCATCCCGTGGGATGATAAATTTTTGACCCAGTGGTCGGGATTTGTCCGCGCAATGGGCCAACGCTATGACGGAAATCCGACGCTCGGTTATATAGTTATGTCGGGTTTCGGCCAGGCAATTGAGACTCGCCTGGCGGAGACCGACGCCGACGTTGCAGCGCTCACGGCGCGCGGCGGAATGCCATCGTGGATATCAGCCGCACAGCAACTCATCCGGCTGTACGCTGACGCATTTCCCACTACTCCATTTTTCATTACAGCCGCAAATCCATTTGGCCTCAGCAATGCCGAGGGACTGGCGGCCTTGCAGCAAATCATCGATTGGGGAGTAGCTAATTATCCCGGTCGATTTGGGATCATGAATGCCACGCTAAACGCAAACTCAAATACCCTCTATTATCCCAACCTCGCGATTTATACCTACTATAGGACGCAGCCCACCGGGTTCCAAACGCTCTGCTCCGCGGCGCGAGATCCCCGGCGTTTAGGAGGAACGTTGGAACAAGCTCTCATGGCAGGAGTGCAATTGGGTGCGAAATTCGTTGAAGTATACCAACTCGATGCCGACGATCCAGCGAACCAGGAGGTGTTGGCCACTCAGGGAGCGGCTCTGGAAGCAAATGCATCGCCAGCGCCGTCGCCCAGTCCAACCGCATCACCCTCGACCGATCTGACCATTACGATCACCGATAATGAGACCACCGCAGTTGCCGGAGCGCGAAAGAATCCCTACGTCATTGTCGTGAGAAACTCAGGACCGAGCACCATCGGTGGCGCGGTCGTAAGAGATCTTTTCCCGGCCACTTTTGCTGACGTGACCTTTACCGCGACGCAGAACGGAGGCGTTTCCGGGTACACTGCCTCTGGCGCAGGCGATATAAACGATACGTTAACAATGCCCATTGGCAGCTTCGTTACCTATAGAGCCCGTGGGACGCTCCGCTCGTCAGCCACAGGTACAATCTCGAATACCGCGAGTGTGACACCTCCGGACGGTGTCATCGATCCTAATCTTGGGAATAACAGTGCGAGCGATACCGACACGATCACGCGGGTAGGGGATCTTCAGGCTAGAGTCACTGACGGCACAGCCAATGTCGTTCCGGGCAGGCAATACACCTACAGAATTTCTGTCAGTAACACGGGTCCGAGTGACGTGAGCGGCGCAGTGATACGAGACAGCTTTCCGAATGTGTTTACTGGAGTGTCCTTTACTGCAACGCAGACCGGCGGCGCTTCAGGCTTCACCGCCAACGGCACCGGCGATATCAATGATACGGTCACGCTGCCCGCCGACAGCACGATCGTCTACTCAGCAACCGGAACCGTTAGCCCGTCCGCTGAGGGAACGATGTCGGACACAGTTACTGTTAGCGCTCCGCAGGGTGTAACCGATCCGAGTCTTGGCAATAATAGCGCGACCGACACCGACACAATACGCTAGCGGTACTTCTTGCTGGGACTCGAGGCCGCACCTGCGATTAGGCTCGAGAGCCTGACGGTCTGGCGAAACGGTTAACTGGCAACCTCTTCTGCAGCAGCCGGCAGTTTCAGAGCTTCGTTTCGCGCTCGAATTGAGCATGTTGAATGTGATTCGGGTGACACCTGTTGATACGGAGGCATTGAGTTTGCCAGAAAGCGTTTTGGAGATACCCTGCACGGAGAGGATGAGAGGGTGTTGACTGCCTTACGCTGGCTGCCCCAACCGGGGCCGAGCGAAGAGCTTTTATCATTCCACTTTGGTTTCTATCCGGTTCGTCGCGACCAAAACGCGATGTGAATAATGAAAGCGAGATACATTTTGCCTCGGATTAATTTGAGCCGGCGTCTATGGCTAGGTGTCGCATGCGCCACCATTGTGCTCTTGCCAGTGGCTGCTCAGCCGCGCATGCCAAGAGAGCGTCGTGGACCGCCGGCGGATGCTGCAGTCCAGCGAGATTTGGTTTATGAACATGTCGACGGACAAGCACTTAAACTTGACCTTTATTCTCCTAAGCAAGCCTCTGGCCCGCTACCTGTCATCATTTGGCTGCACGGCGGGAATTGGAGCAGGGGTCGCAAGGAAGGGCATAGTCCGGCGATAAATCTGGTAGATGATGGTTATGCGGTGGCAAGTGTGAATTACAGGCTTACGGAGAGTGCGCCTTTTCCCGCGCAGATCGAAGACTGCAAAGCAGCCGTGCGCTGGATTCGTGCCAATGCGTCCAAATATAATCTCGATGCTAACCGTATTGGCGTTTGGGGATTTTCCTCTGGTGGGCATCTGGCAGCGCTTCTTGGTACCTCCGGTGGCTTGAAAGAGTTCGAAGGAAATGGAGAGAATATGTCGTATTCCAGTCGTGTACAGGCGGTCTGTGTCGTCTCGGGGCCGACAGATTTAGTACAGCTTTATCGAGACGCGACCGGCCCGTCCGGTGCCGAGTTGAATCCGAAGGTCAAACCTGCCTTGGAAGCGTTAATCGGCGTACCGGTGGAAGAGAATAGGGCGAGAACGGCAAGCCCGATCACCTACGTGTCAAAGGATGATCCGCCTTTTCTCATCATCCAAGGTGAGAACGACCTTACGGTGCCCGCCAGTTTGGCACGGTCGTTTTTTGCAGCGCTTAAGGCAGCTGGAGTAGATGCAACTCTGGAAATTGCCCCCGGACGAGGACACGGCGCCGGAGGTCCGAGATTTCTGCCGATGATCAAAGCGTTTTTCGATAAACATCTCAAAAGTACGGGAAACTGAATTACGCAGCTGGAGTGAAGTGTGATGCAGTGGGGTAAATACTGGTACGTTATTCGCAGATCGCTCTGGGTTCTTGCCGTTGGAGGTGCAATTCCACTCTGGGCTGCGCCCGGTCCGCCGATCCGGACAGGTTTGTGGGTCACGCAAAAGGTGTCAGGGGACCGCGCCGAGCTGGAGGTTTTTGCCAACAGCATTCGCGCGAATCATCAACTGACCGGTGTCTGTCTTCACGTTCCTTGGAATGAAATCGAGAAAGAACCTGGAAAATTCGATTTTCGTGGGGTGGATAGTTTTGTGACCGTGCTGCGGAACATCGGGATGAAATACCAGCTTTGTTTAAAGCCGGGTGCCAGTACGCCGGGTTTTGTGTATGCGGGAGGCGCTCAGTCTTTTCAAACTCGGGTGACGAACCCGCATCGAGCCAATGTCGGTCAGCCGATTACGATTCCTGTCCCGTGGGATCCTGTTTACCAGCGCAATTTTTCCCAGGCAGTCGCACAACTGGGAGAGCGTTATGCCCGGGATCCGCTGTGTGTGAGTGTGGTGCTGACATGCGCCAACTTCTTGAGCGCAGAAATGCATCTTCCGAAACGGGGTGAGGATCTTGAGAAATGGAAAGCGCTTGGAAACTACGAAGAAAAATTGCTCGGGGTCTACAAAAAGTACACTGATGAGTGGGCCAAAGCCTTTCCGCGACAGGAGATATCTCTGCACGTATCCAAGGTGTTGGATCTTCCCCCACAATTCTGTGAGCAGGTCATAGATTACGGTTTAAATAAATACCCTGAGCGGTTCAGTATCCAGAATTGCCAACTTACGGGACGAAGGGAAGATACTGGCATGATGACCTATGATCTCATACTAAAGTATCGTGATCGTGCACACCATGGCTTTCAAAGTCTCGCCAGCCTCTCTCGTGGCGGTCCAAGAATGGGTTCGATCGAGTTAGCAGTCCTGAACGTAATCCATGGGGAAGGGGAATACTGGGAGTTGTGGCGAGGTGACGGACTTAGCTTGGAAACGTCTAGCGCGATCGCCAAAGCTTGGGAAGAAGGAAGACGACTCGGGTACGATGCATACAAAAACAAGTTAATGTCCGAGGGTAAGTACCGCACGCGTGATGAAGATGATTATCGGGCGAGGCCCAGAGGGCGGCGTCATTCGACCTAACCTCCGCCGGCTAAAAACGCTATGACTCAAGCTGAAGGCAATTCGGAATCCGTCATTTTTCTTCATCTGCCGAAGACCGCAGGTACGACGCTTAATCGACTGATCGAATGGGAGTATCCCCTGTTCCAAATGTTCTCGATTGATCCGGTGTTCTTCAAATGGTCGTGGAAACATTTGCAGCGCCTTTCGGAAGAGCGCTTGAAAAGAACGCGTGTGTTTAAAGGTCATATGCTGTTTGGCTTGCATGAGCTCCTTCCGCAGCCCTCGACATACATTACCGTGTTGCGGGACCCGGTCGATCGCGTGATCTCGGCCTTCTATTTCATGCGCAACTACAAATTGCACCCGTTGTACTGGAAAATGAGTCGTGGAAATTGGACTCTCGAAGATTTCGTCAGGCGCTCTCCGCGAGAAAATATCCAATGTAAGGTGATCGCCGGAGCCGAGTATGAAAAACCCTGCACGGTTGAAGTCTGTGAAAGAGCGAAGGAAAACCTGCTGCGGCATTTTAGTGTGGTCGGCCTCTCGGAGCGTTTCGAAGAGAGCCTGGCATTGATGAAACTGCGCTTCGGCTGGAAGCTGGAACGCTATTCAAGTTTTAACGTCACTCGCAGCCGGCCAAGGAAAACGGACATTCCTCAATCGACTCTTGATTTAATCGCAGAAAGAAACTCGCTTGATCTCGCACTGTACGAGTTAGCAGCAAAGGTATTTCAGGCTGCGGTCGACAAGCATGCCGGCGAAGTTAGTCAGCTCGCTCATGGGTTAAAAGTGACGCGGACGCAAAATCAGGCAAGGGTCGGTTCCCTGTTGTTCTCGCTCGGTGCGGCTGGACGGAAAGCTATCAACAGGGCCTATTCCAGTATCTAGGTGCGGGCTAGGGTGCGTTGGCGACGCTTTTGGCCTGTGGTGTTGCGCGCTCTATTAACATGACCTTCGCGCGATACGATTCGAATTCGACCTTACCCATTTGACCGAGGTAATCCAGCACACTTGGACTGCTCAATTTTTCGAAGCTGGCGTAGGGCGCAAAGACAACCCAGGTGCGATGCGCTGGAGCAACGACCTCGCGGAACTCCGTTATGTTGCGGACCACTGGCAAGCCGGCAAACTTGTCAACGAATCTCGGCTCTGAGAGCAAGTGATTATATCCCGTTTTCGCACCGAGCAGGGTATCCAATGTATAATCTCCGGACATCCCGGAGTACCACGCGAACACATGTGGAATGCCTGGGATAATCCGGTCTCCTGGCTTGAAGTGCTTCTTTACATACTCCGCCGCGCCCCGGTAGTCGTAGCGGTACGTGTTCATGCGGGTCATGAGCGTAGGTTGATCACCTTTGCTGGAAAGCGTGTACTCTTTCATTACGGATTCATTGCTTTGCAGAAACAGCAGAGCCATGACGATTAGCCCGGTGGCGTGTGCAGCCATGCGGGCGACAGTTGTGTTACCCGCCCGATGAGCGAGAGAAACAAGACGGTCGTACAGAGTGATCGCAGCGGCGGTGCCGGCGAGTATCAGAAGCGGTTGATAATAGTAGCAATAGCGCGGAGACAAAGCGGCCAGGAAATTCGTGTGCAGGAACCACAACATAACAAGCACCGTCAGAACATAACGAAATCCACGATTGGCCCAGCAGAACGGGAGGCCGACAAAAATCATAATGGTGAAGAAGACGTGGTTTTCGGACAGCCATAACTTGTCAATGTAAAATTCAGGGCTATAAGCGGGCGTCAGAAAAAACAGGGACGGGCCAGCGACATTCGAAAGCCCGGACCCAACCATGAGGTATGGGTTGCCAGCGATCGTCCGCGAGCAGTACTGAGCGACAATCACGACAGCTATGAAAAACAGGCAGCGGTAGAGATGAAATTCTTTTAACCACCACCATTCTCCAGGGCGAACAAGCAACAACGCCAGCAACAAGGCAGGTAGAAGGAATCCCGTTCCCTCCCATGAAAGATACGTCATGCAAAAGGCGACCGTAGCAGCCGTAAGATACCCTCGGTGCAGCGGGCGAACCCTGATGGCCTCGTAAAACAACCAGATCGTCACCATGGTCAGGAACTGACATTGCGATGGGTAAAAAGCGTTTTGCGCCCACCGAATGTCGAGCGGCATACAGGCGTAAACGAACGCGGAGAACAGTCCGACACGCCAGTTAAACAGGCGACGTCCCATCAGGCCGATGACCACGATGCAGAGGGTGCCCATAATACATGAAGGCAATCGCATTGACCATTCGGAATAACCAAAGAACAAAGCGGACAAAGCTTGCGCGTAAGGGACTAACTCGTACGTAGTAAGCCAGCGGATTTCTCCAGCATAAACGACATACGGAAAACCGAGCTTAAATATCCCTTTCGATTTAGTAATCAGACCCATCTCGTCATGATCGAAAGACATGTAGCCGAGATTGTGATAGCGCAGGGTGAATCCAAGCAACGTGATCGCCAGCAACGCCAAATAAGGCAAAACGCTGCGAAACTCGGCCTGCCGGAGTTGTGCCAGACCCGTTCTGACGCCAAAGCTTGGTCGACTGTCTGCAAAGAAGTGAAGCAACCTGATAGCTAACAGGGCTACGATGGCGCCAATTACAAATTTCGGTTGAAATGACCAGGTTGTTGGAAATCGAGGATCGTAATTTGGGAGCAGCAACAAAACCAAAGCCGCAGCGACTGGCGCATGAAACAGGGCGTCGCGCGCCATCGCGCGGGCGAACGGTTCCTTCCGGCGAGAAGCGGCAATGGCAGAGATCAAGAGCCAAAAAGCAACAGTGGCGAGCGTCGTGAATGAAACCACGAGGAAAGACTTGGCAGAAGTGGCGAAGTCAGAACGATCAAGCGGCCTTGCTAGCTCCTGGCTAAGATATCCCCATGGGGCCGTTCCATCCTTTCCGAATTCGACCGGGTGCTGGTCGCCTGTCGCTCGGTCGCCCATGTTCCACGCTGAGCTGGTCTCAAACCGCGCGATCGTGCCATCGTCGCGCACGACAAAGCCATTGGCGAAAAACGCTGCAGGAACACGATCGGTACGCACTGCCGCAACAATGAGGTTCGGACCTTCCTTAATCCAGGGACTGATGTCATAGGCGAACAAAACAGCAGGCTCTACAAGAGGAGATGTTTTCTTGGTTTTTGCCGGACTGTTTTCATCGCCGACTGCTGGTTTCATTTCATCAGGCTTGTCGTTTGGCGAAGCAGCTGGACTCGGTTTGGCCGGAGCCTCAGTCGCGTTGGTACTGGTGGCAGGTTGTGTTTCGCCCGGACTTTGGCTTGGTGAAGCCGTTGGGGCGGCAAGATGTGGAAGCTGTTTCCCCCTGGCCAAAGAAGAGATTGCCGGAGTGACGAGGTGTCCGTTCACAAGCAGATCAACTTTTCCCGAACTCGTCATCTGTATCCATGTCTCTTGTCGGGCATGATCTGCATCAATCGAAGTCGAGAAAACGGCCTCTGTTCCGGCAGTGGGCCCCATGATCCAAGAACCGGAGTTGGGGAGTTGTAGCAGAAGCGGATTGGTATCCACCCATGCAACCGGCGCGGCTCTTCCGTTCACCGCTGACCGCCGTGCATATGGCCAAAGCTGTTCGTCGACCAAAGGCGATGTCCACTCCTCAGAGCCTTCTACAATGCCTTGGTGTGAGCTGACTCTCCAATGCTCATCCGATACTAGTGAGGTGACTTTGCCATTCGGTTCTTTTATAAAGACACGAACGAGAATCTGCGCGGAGCCGGGATAAGAGGTGCGCGAACTCGAAACCGCTATGACGTTAGTTCCGACCTTAAGGCGTTTCTTAATGTCATAGATCCCGGCTACCCGTGTCTTCAAACCGGTTTCTTGACCTACGGAGCGGCCGTTGACGATAACGTCGTAGTTGTCAGTTGCTGCAACCTCGAGCCAAGCCTGCATGGGCTGGACGCTGAGAAACACCTCCTTTCTGAAGTAAGCTACCGGAGCAAACTGTGGAGGTTCAATCCATTGAGCATCGCCAAAATCCAATTGGTATTGGCGCTGTTTCGGGCTGAAGTAGGTCTGCTGCACATAGTAACCGAGCATGAGGCCGCAAACAACGACCACGGCCCAGGACCATCGCCAGTCTCGCGGGCGTAGGTGCTCGAGTGAAGTTGATGGAGTTGACATGAACTATTCGCCGGCCAGTCGACTAATCGCCCAGTAATTCACGAGCGGATCTTTCGCATACGAAAGGGTGTAATAGCGGCGGGCCTCACTGTCGCGACCGAGCTTGGCATAGCAATCGCCGCCAAGAGAGTAAACGTCGGCAACCATTGACCTATGGTCCCGAATAATCTTGATGAGGCGCTCCACCGCTTCCAGTGCAACTTGATACCGGGCAAGATCAAAATAGCCGCGAGCCAGGTATGGAAGAACATAGACCTCCTGTGCAGGATCGTCAGCAAGCGCAAGCTGCCAACTTGTGACGGCGCCGCCAATGCCGCCGGCTCGATACAGGGCCAGACCCAGTTCTATACGTGTCTTCGCGGACTCTCTGCGAGCAACGACCGCGATATGACCGCCCGCTTCGGCCGCGCGGCCAAGCTCAAAGATTGCCATTTCGTATTCGTTAGCCTGTTGAAAGTCCACTGCCCGGCTAATGTGTCGCTCCGGTGAGTTAGGATCGATACCGCTCTTCTTTTGGAGATCACCAATCGTCGCATAGAGACCGATATCCTGCGCATGCCAGGCATCCCACTTCATCGCCTTTCGGTAGTTGGCGATTGCCTCCTGGTTGTGGCCTCGCGCCTTTGCTATGGAACCATTCCTGAGGTAATGCTGCCCGATTATCGGTGGAGCGGTTACTACAGCGAGCGCTCCAAGGGGGAGACACACTATTGCTACTCCCAGAACCAGTCTTCCATCCGGCAGACGCCGCAGTGCGTAGACGGCAATCAACAGCGAGCCGATCGCAAAGCAGGTCCAGCCGAGTCGGAGGAAGGAAAAGGCGGCGAGGAGACGTCCACTCGCGGTGTAGAGGACCAGCCGATTGGGAAGCACTTCAGGGGAACCATAATTGGCGGGAAGATATTCTTTCGCAAAAACCTTGCGCCATGGCGTGGCCTCAAGCTCATCAGTCAGACGACGGAGCATCATTGGTTTTTGGAAGGCGATGTGAGCTGGGGTCAGCACACAGATTGTGAGGAGGATGGCCGCGGCTAGTCCTAGCGCCGGAGCAAAGAAGCGACGCAAAAGGATTCCGGCTAACAAAACGACAACCCCAAGAGCACCGAAGGAGAACGGAGTAACATGGGGGATAACTCCTGGCTCATGGAACAAAGGCAGCTTCAGCCCGGATAGGTTTGAGCTTAGAGGATATTGAACCCACTTGAGGAGTGCGGAACCAAAAATCAGGAGACAGCCGAGAATAAGCAGCCAGTAAGCCGCGCCGAAGTTGGCGACTCTCTCTGCCCATGGCAACAGCCGTTTGGCAATCTTTACGCTGGTATCTGCCCACGACACCAAGCGTTTAGTTATTTTCATGTATCGCGTTTTATTTTCTTTGCCCAGGATTCCACGAAAGGTGAAACAAAGGCTATGCCTTCTCGAGCCTGATGAATTTCCTCCTTGGAGAAGGTGCGGAGGGCAAAGAGCACTGCACCGTAGCTGAGAATTGAGAGAACTGCTCCAAACAATTGCCAGATGATCGGCGAGTTAATGAACAAAACAAGAACCACTGCCATGACCGCACCCGCTACGAGCGGCCGCCAAAGAATGTTAAACAGATGTGCAGGATACCCGAGCTTTTGCACCTGGTAGATCCATAGTCCCACCGTTACCATCTCCGCACAGACAAACGCAAGGGCCGGTCCCACAAAGTTATACCTCGGGATCAGGGCAACCAAAAGAATCACTCGGAGCGCCGAACCAACGAGTGTGCTTAAGAAAAAGTTTTTCTGGGCGTCCAGCGCGGCGAAAACGTATTGGAACAGCGTCGATATAAAGAATGGAATCAAGCCCAGACCCAGGAGCTGCATGGCAGGAAGGGCAGGAAGAAACCGGTGTCCAAGAGCCAGGGTCAAAAGGGGCTTTGACCAGGCGATAAAAAAGGTCGCGGCGGGCACACTAATCAGCGTGAAAAACTTCAGGCTCTGGCGATAGACTTCGCCAAACCGCGCGGGTGAAAAATGCGCGGTCCGAGAATAAAGAGGATAAAGCGGGAGGGCAAGCGTTTGGGGAACCATGCGCAGCGACCAGCTGAGGCGATAAGGACCGCTGAACAGACCGACATTCGTCATGTTCTTGGTCATGATACCCAGGATGAAAATGTCGATGTTCAATGCTAACTGTCGCAGCATGACTCCGCCTCCCATTGGAAGAGCGGTCAGGAACAGCTCTTTCCAAAGGGGCCAATCCACGTGCAGCTTCACTTTGGTGTAAAAGCGGGAAACAAGAATGTGGTAGAAGTTCCACAACAACACATTTGAAATCAGGTGCGCAATGACAAAGCCGAGTACCCCGGCCTTGAAATGAAGCATGATTAAAATACCTAGAAAAAGCAGGACCTTCTGTAGGATGAACCCAAGATAGTTCAGCTCATTATCCTCGAAGGCCCGAAGAACGGCGCTGTAGCCAGCAGCATGAAATGTGGCAAGGGTGGCGAAAGTCATAAGCAGGAGGGCAATCTTGACCTCCGTGTGGTAAGGCAGGAAAAGGGCAACAATTCCAACCAGGAGAAACACGATGAGTGAGAGCGACCAAATCAACCCCGCCGCTGCGCCAGTTATCTTGCCGACACACTGCGGATCCTTGGCGATCTCACGTATCATCATTCGCGGCAGCCCGGAGTCGGCTACGAGCTGGGCAATCATTGCAAACGCCAGAACCCATTGATACTCGCCGAACTCCGCAACAGTAACATGGGGGTTGCGGGCGATGGCTATGGTGGTGGCCAGATAAACCAGCCCCCCAATCACTCCCGCAGCGATGCCGATGATAGAGTTTTTAACGATCCGCTGCGACTGCTTCATGGGATCCACTTCCACGCGCCACCCGCGGCTCTCTGGAGCTGTGCGTAGTAGGTCAGGCGGCGCGCTTCGATCCCTTCGAGTTCATCTTGCTTGGCAATCAGATGCAGCTCCTTTTCGATCGCGACTAGCGGCTCACCAATGCCCTGCTGCTGTTGAGCCTGAATGATTTGCACATCTCTCTGGGCCTTAGCAACGTCGCCTTGAAGGTCCAGGATGTTGTGAGACAGCGTATAGATCGTTTGGTAAATCTTCAGAACCTCGTAATTGACGTCGTCAGCTGTTGAAGAAACCCTGGCTTGTTCGGCCTTGTACTTCATCAACCTGGATCGGGTAGTAGCGAGCTGCGCGCCAAAATCAAAGATGGGCACATTGACCGTGATGGCACCGATAAAAACGGTGGCATTGTCGGAAGGATTAAAATCGTCAATGTAGTTAGCCGAGCCATCCAGGTAAACTGAGGGATATAAACGAAAGCGTTCGAGCCGATAATCCTGCCTTGCCTGATCGGCAACAGCGCGCTGCTTCTGAAGCGATGGATGATGGTTTAGACACGCGCCAATTAGTTGTGCGGTCGTGGGTGGAGGGTCTGGCGGGTCAGGAAGTGTGTCGGATAAGGCGAGGTTAGGGGAGGAGTGTAATCCGAGAGTTTTTGCGAGCCCCATCGATCCAGCCACAGCTTGCTGACGAAGAAGCGTCAGAAGCGTCTGCGCCGCGCTGTACTGCTCCCTTACAACCTTGACGTCGATTGGTAACTTCAGCCCCTGCTTTTGCTGTTCCTCGGTGATACCGACTGATTGTTCGAGCAGATGTACCCTGCGTTCTGCCAGGCCCATTCGGTTTCTCGCCGAAACAGTTGTAACAAATTCATCGGTCACGCGGTAGATCACTTCCTCACGGGTCAGATTGACAGTCCATGCCATGGCCTGCTTCTTCGCCTTCTTTTCTGCGACTGCGGGCGCATTGTTCAAACCTAAAATACTTCCCTCGTTGAAAAGCGGGTACCTCAAATGAGCTCCGTAGGCCTGCACTCCTGTCCAGCCAACGGCGTTCGTGGTCACTACGGTTCCGCTGGGGGTTACATTTCCGATGTTTAGCACTGAGAATTTGTTGGTTGGACTGCCGGAGAAAAGTTCGTACTGCGCTGATCCGGTCACTTGCGGCAACAGCAATCCCTGCGCTGCGCGGACCTCCTCCGAAGCGGACAACACATCCAGGCGGCTGGCCTCCAAGGCTGGGCTTTCGCCTAGCGCGATCGCGATGCAGTCGTGAACCGTCAGCGGCCGATGACGAGGAGCCTCCAATCCTTCTCCCGCCTCTGATGTACAAGGGAGTAACAACAGTAGCGCCGCCAGATAGACGACAAGATTACTTAAAGATCGATCTGAAGGTAGTACGGACTTTGTCATTATCTCTCAGATAAAACTGCCCAACGGTGACCACTTTATCGCCCTCTTTCAGTCCATCAGTAATCTCCGTCATCGCGTCAACCACAATACCTGGACGCACCTTGCGGAGCTTTGCGTGGTTTGTGCCATCGACAACAAAAACAGAGGCTTGTTCACCGGAGGGGTTCACAATTGCGATGCTGGGCACGGACAGAACATCTTTGGCTGTGCGCCGGATCCGTGCGAACCCAGAAAGACCGGGCTTGAGCCGAAAATCTGGATTTTCAATTTTGATGTAAGCCGTGAAGGTTCTCGTAAGGGGATCAATGTTCGGATCTATCTTGGTGACAGTACCCTTGAAAACTTCGCTGGGAAAAGCTGGAAAAGTTGTTTCGGCGGCGAGCCCCAGGTGCACAGAATGCATTTTTTCTTCGGTGATTTTGGCTGCCATCAAAACCGTATTGAGAACGCCGAGCTTCATGATGACCTGCCCAGGCTTGGTGAATTCATTTGGATTCACAAGTCGCTCCAAGACAATTCCATCGATGGGAGACATCTGCTTTACATGTTCAAGATCAATCTCGGCTTGTTTCAGCGAAACCGTAGATTTGGCGAGGTCGATCTTTGCGTCGGCAAGAGCCATCTCATATTTTTCCAAGTCCGCCGCGTTACCCATATTCTTGTTCTGCAACGCGGAGTAACGCTCGACCTGGCGAGTTTCGTTCCGGATTTTGATTTGATCGGCCTCTACATATTCGCGGTTTGCTTCGACCGTTGCCTTGATTAGGCGGTCGTCCCAGCGAACAAGCAAATCGCCCTTTTTTACCACATCACCGATCTTCACGGGAACTTCGAGCACCTGGGCCGTGAGCTGGGTAATCAAGTTGACAGTCTCAGCTTGCTCGATTGCGCCGCCACCTCCGATTACTTCTTCCAGGGTCTGTCGCCGCACAGGCACAGTCTCCACGGGTGATGGAGCATGTACGCGGCGAGCGATGCTTGTGGTCGTGCCGACCATATGCAGGAGGGTATAGAAGACGAGAAATCCCAGAACAACACAGATGAAAACAAAGACTATCCAGTGCCAGCGTCTCATCTTTGGTCCTGCAGTCTTGGAAGCTGGATCGAGGTCCCTCTGTTTTGATATTGCAGGTCGAGATGAAGATGGGCCGGCGCTTTGGGCGTCGGAGGATTTGCCGGCGACTTCAGTTTTGCTTTCTTTGATATCTGCGATTTCAGTTTTCGTTTCCATAAAACAGACGCTATAAGGGTAATCGCACCAAAGACTAGGGCTTCATAAGCGCACGACCAAACGTTGTCGAGACTAAACAGTGCGGCGAAATCTTTGTGGCGGACGCCAAAGATCAATATCAACGGTGAGCTAAAGGTTTTCTGCCAGGGCCAGAACAGTGGCATTCCATATCCGCTATTCGTCCAGCCGATTTTCGTTCCAGTAAAGAAATCGATCAGGAGGTGTGAACCGTATGCAGTGAAGTAGACAAAGGCACTTCGCCAAAAACCTGGCGCAATTCGCCAAATCCAGGTTAACGCCAGGGATACCAATACAGCGGCAGTGATGCTGTGGGTGAAACCGTGATGCATTGCGTTTCCCAGCAACAGGTCCAGATCGGGTGCGCTGGCCAGGAATATCAGCACCCCAAGTGGACGTAGATATCGGCGCCAGCTTGAACGGAATTCAGGTTTGAAGTGCCCTCGCTGCCAAACAAATGTCCAGAAGCCAGCAAAACTGTGGGCGATCGGCGATGCCATAGGAAGTATCAGGGTTGCTACCGGACTCCGGTAACAAATGGGGCAGATTGGTTCGGCGGACGGTCGGTTGACTTGGTCGGCACCGCCAGAAGCTTGTCGTAAATGCGCTCAATCTTCGTGCAGATCTCCCGCCAATCGAAATTGGCCAGAACTGTGGCCCGCGCATTATCTCCTAACCTTGCAGCCAACGCACGATCTTCTAATAGGGCGATTATTCCGTGGCCCAGCGCCTCGTAATCATGATTGGGCACTATATAAGCATCGTGCAAATGAGTGACGCCCTTTGCCCCGCCCGCAAAGGAAACGACAGGTTTCCCGGCGAGCATATAGTTCAATAACTTCACCGGATGCCCGGGGCACTCGGGCCGGGGGACAACGCAAACATCAGCAAGCGCGACATAACTGGGGAGATCCTCCAGTTTGTGCGGTGATATCCAGATGATCGACCGCGAAAGTCCTAGTTCCGCTGCTAACTGCCGATGTTCCCTTTCATGTGCTTCCGATACCAGTGGACTAACAACCAGTAGCAGCGCGTCCGGTTTTTCTCGCAACGCGACCGCGAACGCCCGTAACAAATAATCGACTCTTTGAAAGGCGTTCAAAACGCCCGTGTACATCACCACCGGGCGGCCATTTAGCTGATATTTCTGCCGAAACTTTTCCGGCTTGGGATGATCAAACAACTCTGGTTCGATGCCTGCCGGGACCATATCGACCTTGGCAGCCGGGACTCCATTGTCGATGAACCACGTTCTAAGTTCAGGTGAAACAGCAGTGATATGGTTGGGAAATATTGGTGTGAACCAGTCGAGCGCACGCGCCAGTCGGTGAGCGAGCCATGCGGGCCGGATGAAACGATAACTGGCTAACTCATCCGACATCAGGTTCACAGCGTTGTAAAGAAGTGGCCGCCGAGTCATCCATTTAGCCATGATTCCAACCAAAGCTCCTTCGTAGTTATGGGCATGGATAATATCTATGCGCTCGCGCTGGATGACTCGGTAAAGAAGCCTGAGTAACTGAAAGTCGAGCACGAACTTCTTTGATGAGGGTCCCACTGTGGCATTCGTCTCAGGTTGAAAAGGGGCAGTCCGATGGACTTTGGCGCTACGGACGCGGATGTCTTCCTGACCAGTCGGATAGGTGACGATGTGGACGTTGTGTCCCATGTCGGAAAGCGTGTCGGACATCTCGCGAATGCTAGCGGCTGAGCCGTGATTCGCCGGAAACGGACATGCCGCTACCATGGCGACTGAGTAGCCCCCTCCGTTCCTTCTACGTGGTGGGGCCTTTGTCATGTGGTCATCACCGGAGATTTAAGATATTCCGGACTAACCGCGTGGCGCGATATGATACGAGCAGGTACGCCCATGACTGTGCAGTTGCTGGGAACATCGGCGATGACCACGGAGTTTGCGCTGACCACAACGTTATCACCTACGGTGACTCCTCCCATCACCTTGCATCCGGCGCCGAGATAAACGTTATCGCCGATGGTTGGCCAGCCGGTCCCCCGAATACTGGCAACGCTCACTCCTTGATTGACTGAACAACTGTGCCCGATGCGCGTGGCCAGAATAAAGATGCAACTGCAATTATGCACCACCAGCCCCGGTCCAATGTCGCTTTCACGGTGGATGTGGATGCCGGTCAGCATCAGGCAAATCGTGTTAACCACGAGATAAATCGCAATCATCAATTGACGAAGCACAGGCAGTTTGAGCCGATAAGCCCAGCGCCCGAACCGGTACACAATCACTGCCATTGTTCCAAGCTCCAGCAAAGGTGTAATGCGTTTACGAAAAAAAGTGTTATCTTCGGGCCGCACTCCCCATCCGCGAACTTTGCGGTCTATATCGGCACGAATCGTGTCAAACATGGTGAGGAATTTCCCCGACTACTCGAGGTACCCAAGAGCCTGAAGGCGTTCTTCAACCTTGGCTGATTCTTCTTCCGTGTAACCGCTCGGCCGGTCGGCTCCGGACGTTGCGGAAGCCGCTCCAGCCCTAACCGTGTGTTCCGCAAGAAATTCCGGGCGAAAAACGCTGGTGAGTACTTGGCCATCCATGTCTTCCGGCACAGGTACGTTGAGTAAATGAAGAAGCGTTGGAGCGATATCGATGAGTCGCGCATTCGCGACCTCGGCGCCACTTTTAAGAGCCGGACCGGCAGCAATTACGATTCCATGCAGCCGGTGGGTTCCACCCCACTCGGATGTCTCTGACGGTTTACGTTCACGAATAACCAGTGCAGGCTTACTGGTGTCTTCGGGGAAGCTCGGCTCAGTCGAAAACAGGCTGTCTTCACTCCACCAGTCGAGGATAAGGTCAGCACCTTCGTGAGCAAAAGGGCCGTGAAAGATTTCGTTGCGGCGGTAAACCCGCTTGATTACTGGTTGGCCAGTTCTGGGATCCTTTAATTCAGCCAGCTTCTCGATGACAAAGTCTATGAGCTGATCGTATTCTGCGGGATCCACGGTCCCTTGCGGCTTTACTCCCTGTAGATTGATCCATATACTCGGAGGCGAGGCGAGAACCTCGCTGCAGTAAGCTTTGGTACGGCTCCAATCGATGCTGGTGAAGGACGAGTAAGCCATTTCGCTCTTCTGCCGCATCTTGGGAAAGAGCAGAGCGAGCCGGCTTTTTTGACGCGAACTGAGCGTGCCGCGAAGAAGGGAAAAACCGAACCGCACGATTTTTGTGCCTAATCTGCGAACACCTGCCGTAGCATTCTCGTGGTATTGCAGCAATCCCAGTTGGGCCAGATAACGGTTGAGAAAAATCGTCCGGTCGACCACCGGGCCGCCCCCGTGGTCTGAGACAACAAAGACCGTGGCCTCGGGCGGGAGCCGCTCGATAATCTGACCGACAGCGGCGTCGAGTCGCTCGTAGACATCACGGATTGCGTTCCCAAACTTCGACACCAGCTTTGGGTCGTGAATGAAATGATTCTTGTCCATGTACTGCCAGAAGTAATGCTGGACGGTGTCGATCGACATGAAAACAAACATCATCACGTCCTGCGGATGATTTTCGAGCAGATACAAGGCAGCCTTGGTCCACTGCTCATCCATCTTTTTCATTTCCGCGAGCACCTGGTTGCGCCGTTCGTCGTTTGACATCGCGCCGAGGAACCTGATATCGAGCTGGATTCGGCCAAGATGATGGAGCAGCTCGTCCCGCAGCTCCGGGGGATGAATGAAGGGGCTGGTCTCGGAAGGTGTATCCATCCCGGAAATCTGGAAGCCGTCCAGACGTTCCGGTGGATAAGTAAACGGGATATTCATCGTGCCGACGGTGTATCCCGCATCGTTCAAAAGCTTCCAGACAGTGTGAGAACGCCGCGACGTGGCGTTCGCGTAATTCATGGCGTAACCGCCGTGTTCCGTTTCAACAAAATGAAAGATGCCGTGCTTTCCTGGATTCTTTCCGGTCATAAAGGAAGTCCAGGCCGGGGGCGTAATCGGCGGGAGAATGGACTCGAGTGCACCCGAGACGCCCGATCTCATCAACTTCGCCAAATTCGGCATTTTCCCCTCCGCGATCCACGGACGAAGTACTGTCCATGTTGCAGCGTCCAGGCCGATGACAACTACCTTCGGAACTTTCTTCATGTCCAGTGGCACATTAACGCCATGCGGCGTCCCGCAAAACTGCGGGCGAACGACACGTGCCGGACCTTTCATGGTAAACCTTCCAAGTCTGCATGCCGACTGGATCGAATCGAAAATCGGTCACTGAAGTTCCGAGCGCCTTCAGGCGCTCCCGGACGATGTGGCGTTTGTTGAACGGGCAGTAAAGCAAAAGATGGCCGCCACCTCCCGCGCCAGTGATCTTGCCACCAATCGCACCGGCTTTGCGCGCCTCTTCGTACAGCTCGTCAATCCAAGGCGTCGTAATACCGCTGGCCATCTTTTTCTTCTGTAGCCAGCCCTCGTGCAGCATTTCACCGAAATAGTCGAGCTCGCCTGCCAGCAACGCCTTCTTCATTTCGACCGCGATCGCTTTCACTTGATCCATTGCTGCGAGCGGTTCTGGTTTGTTCTTCGCAGCGCTTTCGATCTGACTGTCGATAATTGGCTGCGATTCGCGGCTTCCGGTAAAACAAAGGAGCAGATTGTATTCGAGTTCATTGATCAGGAACTCACTAAGTCGCAGCGGAGTAACGACGACCTCCGGACCGTGAAACTCCATAAAATTGAAGCCGCCGAAGGCCGCGGCGTACTGATCCTGACGACCTCCTTTGATTCCGACATCGTTGCGTTCGATCTCGAAGGCCAAACCAGCCATACCAGCAGAGGTGATTGGGAGCCCAAGCAACTCGCGGAACAAGCCAATCAAGGCGACGGTAAACGTCGACGAACTTCCGAGCCCGGAGCCTGGCGGCGCATCGGCGTGGACGAAAAGATCGAATCCCTCGGTGCGGAACTTATCCAACTCGAACCGCTTCAGAACACCTTTGACGAGATCCAACTGTCCGTCGAATCGGAAGTGTTCCTCCTCGGTCCAGTATACGACCGTTCCATAGTCGAACGATCGAAAGCCGATCGAGCGTTCGGATTTTGGAACAAGGGTACCATAAACATAGCGCGAGATTGTGGCGTTGAGCACACAACCGCCGCGCGTGTCGGCATAAGGTGAAACGTCAGTCCCGCCCCCGCCGAAGCTTAGGCGCAAAGGTGCACGCGTGCGCACCATTCTTATCTGCTTTAGAAACTTATGCGGCTGCGCATTCGTCATAAATCGAGGGATCCAATGGTTTTCCTTCCATATCTTTCGGCACTGGGAGGTCAAACAGTTGCAAAATCATCGGCGCGATATCGACTATGTTAAGTCCATCAATTCGTCGCCTGGCTGGTGAATCATCATTAACTGGCCGCAGAAGAAAGATGCCATGCTCTGCGTGATTGGCGCCGTCCGGCCCGGTGTCATTTTCGAAAGTGTGCAGTTTTCCGCCGCCAACGGTGCCAATGGAGCGCCAGTAAAGATTTCCAAAATAAACGATCAGATCCGGTGCTACCCCTCGGACCTCTTTGTACAATTCCTCCGGCCGAAAAACCTGCGTGGCGATTTTTCGTCCCTTTTCATCTGGAATTGCTTTCAGTCCGGCGATCAGTTCATCGCGCACTTTCTCATAATCTTCCGGTGCGATGGTTCCGTTCGGTTCGCGACCTGCGACATTGAGAAATACCCGAGCATAATATCCGCCGTCTCCCCATGCCTTTGTTTGGGACCAATCAATTTTCAGTTTAGAGAGCGGCGTCGGGAGGGCAGGCCGTTCAGTCAGGGTGAGGTAGCCATTTGCAAGCATCCATTCGTTAATACAGATGCCGCCGTCAATCCGCTTCGCCCCGTGATCGGAGACCACCAGCACAGCAGTCTCGTCATCCGCGAACGCCAGCAATTCGCCTATCTCGCGGTCTACTTCCTTGTAGTAGTCGTAAATCGCACTCTCGTATTTGTTGCCCGGCTCGTAGAAGCGGTGAGCGGGGTCCATGTTGTCCCAAAACGCATGGTGAATACGGTCGACCCCCATTTCGACCATCATGAAAAAATCCCAATCCTCCTTCGCCAGCAAATGACGGGCGAGCTGGAAGCGCTTCCGCGTCATTTCGTAAATGTCCGCCAGGATCTTCTGTTTGTTGCCGGATCGAAAATCGCGCACATCCAAAATGTATTCCCCGACCACTCGCTCGATCTCTTGTTTAAGTTCAGGCGGATGTGTGTATTGGCAGGTCGTATCCGGGGTCAGGAAATCGGTGACCATTAAGCCGTTGAGAGGTCGTGGCGGGTACGTCCCCGGGACACCGATTACAATCGAGCGCTTTCCACTTCGGGAGAGAATGTCCCAGAGCCGATCTTCTTTAATCGCAAGTGAGTTCGCTATGGAATACCGATCATAGGAATAATCCGAACGGTTTCGAAACCCGTAAACTCCAAGGCTGCCGGGACTCTTTGAGGACATCATCACGGACCACGCCGGTACCGTGATGGGCGGATCGCATGAGCGGAGAGGTCCATAAAGTCCGCTGCGGCAGATGGATTTTAAGTTAGGCAAATCATCAAGCCAGCGGTCAAAGACCAATTCAGGCGCGGCACAGTCGAGTCCAATAACCATGACTCGCCTCCGCGCTATTTCCCGGCCCTTCCCTGATGTCCCAGTCTCCACCTCACGTGAAGGTTGACCAGAAAACATCTTTTTCAACGTCATACTCTTAGGTGAGTCGCTGCCAGAGGCGCGTAGATGCGCGTCGCGCAAGGGGTTTTAAAGCAATGCGCCCTTGACTCTCTCTCTCGTTTCTCCGGAAACGCCAAGTCGAAGTTCTGAAAAAGTTCCCAAAACTAAGGGACGCATACCCACGATTCGTGCACGCCAGGGCATCTGGATCCGTGGCCGACGGTGTAGACAAGGCATGCGCTTGATCTGATCGCGGGTGTTTTGGTCCTTACTTGGTGACGCCGGAGGGAAGCAGAGGAGTTCGTCTTGTGCTTACTCGCCGATGCCACTTTGGTTTTAAAGCTGTTCGATGCTCGCTATGGCTGAAGGTCGTCTTCAGCGGAAACAATGCGGCAAGCCTACTGAAACTATTTCAAGCTGGCTGCGTTTCGATGATCGAAATTTATCACGGTTCGCGATTGCGTGTCTGCCAGATCTGGTCGCCTCAAACGTTATGATCCAGGTTAGGAGCCAGTCGTTTTTCGACTGCAGACAGGGGCTCGCCACGCCGGGCGGCATAATCTTCGACTTGGTCGCGCCCAATCCGTCCTACCCCGAAATATTTTGCCTCGGCGTGAGAAAAATAAAGGCCGCTTACGCTGGCTCCGGGTTTCATCGCGAAGGATTCGGTCAAGCTCACGCCGGCGTTCTTCTCTGCATTGAGCAACCTGAACAACGTTTGCTTTTCAGCGTGATCAGGGCAGGCAGGGTAACCCGCAGCGGGCCGGATGCCGCGATATTTTTCGCGGATCAGGTCGGCCTGGGATAATTGTTCATCGCGCCCGAATCCCCATGCAATTCGTGTTTCCTTGTGCAGATACTCGGCAAACGCTTCAGCCAACCGATCGGCGAGCGCTTTTGTCATGATGGCACTGTAGTCGTCGTGCTCCCGCTTGAATTCATCCGCGAGCTCGTCGGCGCCGTGGATTGAAACCGCGAAACCGCCGAGATAATCGGGCAATTTCTCCCCGGAAACTGGTGCAACGTAATCCGCCAGGCAGTGATTGAATTGTCCGGCCGGCTTTTGCATTTGCTGGCGCAGAAAGTAAAACGTGGCGATTTTCTTTGCTCGATCGTCGGCTGCATAAAGCTCGACATCGTCTCCAGCCGAGTTCGCCGGCCAGAAGGCGTGAACTCCGCGTGCGACGAGGAGGTTTTTTTCAATGATCCGATCGAGAAGGTTCTGCGCGTCATCGAAAAGTTCGCGTGCTTGTTTCCCAACTTTAGGATCGTCAAAAATGGCGGGATAGCGGCCGCGCAATTCCCAGGCGTGGAAAAAAGGCGACCAATCAATGTAATCGGTGAGGCTCAGCAATGAAAAGGAGCGGAAGGAATCCTCTTCAACCGAGGGAAGGGGAGCTGGAGAGCCTGAGGGAGTTTGAAAAACGCGTACACCGGAAAATTCCGGTTTTGGTGGAACATAGCTCGTCCAATCGATTGAAGTCCGGTTTGCCCGGGCCTCTTTGAGCGTCAGCAGATTTCTTCGCTGCGTTTTTGCAGAATGCTCCCGCCGCAGACGTTCGTATTCTTCGCGCGTTTTTTTGTCGAAAGCTGACTTCAGTTCCTGGTTCAAAAGCGAATTGACGACACCAACCGCGCGAGAAGCGTCCAGAACGTGCACGGTGCTGGCCTGGTAATGTGGCGCGATCTTCACCGCCGTGTGCGCCCGGCTCGTAGTAGCGCCGCCGATCAGCAAGGGCAGGCGAAATCCTTCCCGCTCCATCTCCTGCGCCACGTGCACCATCTCATCCAGTGATGGAGTAATCAGGCCGCTTAGCCCAATCACGTCCGCTTGTTTTTCTCGCGCAGTTTCGAGAATTTTCGCAGCTGGCACCATCACGCCAAGATCGACGACATCGTAGTTGTTACACTGCAGGACGACTCCGACGATGTTTTTGCCGATGTCATGAACGTCGCCTTTTACTGTGGCCATCACGATGCGTCCCTGCGGTTTTGCTCCCTCGGATTTCTCCGCTTCCATGAATGGCAATAAATACGCGACCGCTTTTTTCATTACGCGTGCGCTCTTCACCACCTGCGGCAGAAACATTTTGCCAGCGCCGAATAAGTCGCCTACTACGCTCATCCCGGCCATGAGCGGCCCTTCGATTACATCGAGAGGCCTTTTGCATTTTTGCCGCGCCTCCTCCGTATCGACATCGATGTAGTCTACGATGCCTTTCACCAACGCGTGTTTTAAACGCTCCTCCACAGGTTCTTTTCGCCACGCTTCATCGGCAATCGGAGTTTTGCCTTTCGCTTTAACATTTTCTGCGAACTCGATCAGGCGCTCTGTGGCATCCTCGCGCCGGTTGAGTAACACGTCTTCGACGCGTTCCCTCAGCTCAGGCTCGATTTCTTCGTAAACGGCGAGTTGGCCGGCATTGACGATGCCCATGTCCAGACCTGCGCGGATCGCGTGGAACAGAAATGCGGCATGCATCGCTTCGCGCACCGTGTTGTTTCCGCGAAACGAAAATGAAATGTTGCTCACCCCGCCGCTAACCCGGGCACCAGCGAGGTTCTGTTTGATCCACTGCGTTGCTTTAATGAAATCAACCGCGTAATTCCGATGCTCCTCCAAGCCGGTAGCGACCGTCAAAATGTTTGGATCGAAAATGATATCGTCGGCCGGAAAGTTCGCCTGTTTGGTCAACAGGTCGTAAGCGCGCGCGCAGATCTCAATTTTGCGCTCAAAATTATCGGCCTGGCCCTGTTCGTCGAAGGCCATGACAATCGCGGCCGCGCCATAACGTCTGATCAACCGGGCTTGCCGGAGAAAATCTTCTTCACCGTTTTTCAGGCTGATGGAATTCACTACCGACTTTCCCTGCAAGCATTTGAGCCCCGCTTCGATCACGCTCCATTTCGAGCTATCGATCATAATTGGAATCCGCGCGATCTCAGGCTCGCTGCCGATCAGATTCAGGAAGCGAACCATGGCTGCTTCCGAATCGATCATTCCTTCATCCATGTTGACGTCGAGAATGTTTGCGCCGCCCTGCACCTGCTGGCGTGCTATGGCTAGAGCGCCGTCGAAATCGCCGGCGAGAATCAGCTTCGAAAACTTCGGTGATCCGGTAATGTTGGTGCGTTCGCCAACGACGACGAAGCCGAATTCCGGCGTGACGTTCAGCGGTTCGAGCCCGGAAAGTCGCAGAATCATGCGTAGCTGGTTGTTTGGTCTACAACACGCGGTGAGAACTTCCTTGTTAGCTTTGCAAGCGCCCGAATGTGATCCGGTGTTGTACCGCAGCAACCACCCACCATGTTAAGCCAGCCATTTTCCGCCCATTTTGCGACCTTTGGGGCAAAAGTTTCCGCTGTTTCCGGAAACCCGGTTGGGGAGAGGGGATCCGGCAGACCGGCATTCGGATATGCGCTCATATAATACGGAGAGATGCGCGCCAGCTCTTCCACGAACGGGTCCATTTCATCCGGGCCCAGGGAACAATTCAAACCCACGATGAGCGGTCCGCCATGAGCGATCGAAATTAATGATGCCTCGACGGTTTGCCCGCTCAGGTTTCGACCGGATTTGTCTATTACGGTGCCCGAGATCATCAACGGCACGTTGCGCTCGGTTTTTTCCAACGCATTCTCGATTGCGAACAGTGCCGCCTTCCCATTGAGCGTGTCAAAGATAGTTTCCACAATGAGCAGATCGACACCGCCTTCGAGCAATGCTTCGGCCTCATCGAAGTAAGTTTGCCAGAGCTGATCAAACGAGACCGCGCGAAATGCCGGATCGTTAACGTCCGGCGAAATGGAACCAGCGACTGGAAGCGGACCCATTGATCCTCCCACAAATCGTTGCTGCCCGGTTTCATTCGCGACGCGGTCCGCGGCGCGGCGCGCGATTTGCGCGGCTTCAAAATTGATTTCACAGACGAGCGCGCGAAGATCGGCATCATCCACCACGCGCTGAAAAAATTCCTGATCTTTGCGCCCATGCGTGGGCTCGCCCTGGAATAGGAAGTCATGAAGGCCGATGGTTGTGCCGCTGAAGGTATTCGTTTCCACAATGTCAGCGCCTGCGCTGAGATAGGCCGTGTGAATTTCTTCCACGATTTGGGGGCGCGTTAAGTTAAGCAGTTCCAGGCTTCCTTTGAGGTCTTTACCCGTCCAATCGCTGAACCGGTTCCCCCGGTATTCCGCCTCCGATAGTTTGTAGCGCTGGATCATGGTGCCCATCGCGCCATCGAGTAAAACGATGCGTTCCCGCAGGAGCGCTTCCAAGGGGTGGAGACCGTTCGAAATCATGATCGTTCGCAGACTAAAGAACGGTTCCGTTCGGGAATCAAGGAACAAATTGACGTATCATGATGCGTAGATGCGTTCAATGAGCCATCCGCTGCGGCGAACCCCGGCAACGCTCCGATCAACGCGGACGGCCAAACAACCCGATCCCCCAGGGCAAGAGAAGGGCGTTCTCGCCTCCCGGGAAATTTGGGGACAAGTTGAGGTCGCGATATGAGCACGAATCGCTCTTAATCGCGCATCAGGAAAAGTGTGTGAGCTTACGGAGCGATACGGTCGGTGAGAGTGTCCGTATGAAATTGCGTGTGATCCCGCAAGCGGAACCAGGGGCTGTCTTTCTTTGTCGTTTGTGCTACGGCAGTTTTTTCACCTGTGGCAAAGTCTTCCCAGCTATTGTAGCGAGCGATAGTTAGGAACGTCCAGTCGGCGCCCTCGAGGTGTTGCATCAAAACATTTCCCGCAGTGGTGTCGCCGGTTGGGCTTGGAGCTTCGCTCAACATCTTTTCCAACTGCTCGCGATGTCCAGGAGCCGGGCGATAATACGACACGGAATAAACTGAGCCCTTCGTTTTGGCTGCCGAATCGCTGTCGATACCCATGGCCCGGCTGAACTCCTCCCATGCAGGTCCATTGACAAACGTGTCGGTGTGCCAGTCGCTCAAATCCCGTTTGTCGGGAGGCACTGCGGTGCCAGCGGCCTCCACAGTCGCTTTGGCACCGAGATGTGTAATGACGACATAATCCCATGCGTCGCCATCCTGGTGCCGAAGAACGATGAAATGTCCTGGCATCGGGTCGTCGGGGTTAGGAGTCTTGAGCCAGTCACCTAACTGAACGGCTTTCCCAGGAGCAGCCTTGGTGAAATGGACGTGATAAACTTCGGTCCTTTTGCCGGCGCCGGCGATCGTGGGATGCTTTTCGTTTGTCTGCTTTGGGGTGTCCTGAGCCTCAGTCAACGTGACGGGGAACAGGCCTATGAATGCAAGGGCTATAATAGCGATAATCGATTTCATGAATTCTTTCCTTTGTTGATTTTGCTTGAAAGCAGGACGCCGGAAAGAACGGAAGAGTGAGTTTCGTCGCGCCTTTTTCGGAGGCTATGTGGCGAGGCTTTGCAGTGTCAATGTTATTTGGAGTTCACCAAGAAACGAGTCGCGTGACTAGGTTTCGGCCAGGTCCCTTAATTGTCTCGACTTCTCCGGACGTGACGATTAGCTCAGTGCGCCATGGAAGCGGTGCGACTCTTCAAATCGCTTGACCGCAATCAACGAAACACCTTCCTGGCTTGCTTCCTCGGATGGTCACTTGATGCGTTCGATTTTTTCCTTCTCACATTCGTGATCGTGCCGATGGCACATGACTTTGGCACGAGTATCGCGGAACTGAGCTACGCTATCACGCTTACGCTGGCCATGCGTCCACTGGGCGCCTTCATCTTCGGGTTGCTCGGGGACCGGTTCGGCCGGCGTGTTCCTCTCATGGTGGATGTTGTCTTTTATTCGGTTATGGAGCTGCTCACGGCGTTTTCTCCAAACTACACGTGGCTGCTGATTTTCCGGGCGCTGTACGGGATCGGGATGGGTGGAGAATGGGGACTGGGTGCGTCTCTGGCAATGGAATCATTACCCACAAAGAGCCGCGGATTGTTTTCTGGAATCCTGCAGCAGGGATACATGTTCGGCTATCTATTTGCCGCGCTTGTTTATGGCATTGTGTTTCCGCTCTTTGGTTGGCGTGGGTTGTTTGTTGCGGGTTTTTTGCCAGCCTTGTTGGTCATTTATATCCGGGCTCATGTCCCTGAATCGCCTGTTTGGCTGCGACGGGAACATGCGACGAACTTTTGGCCCACGGTATGGCGCGAACTTATTGTTCCAACGGTGATGTTGCTGCTAGCCGTCGGGGCCTTCGTTGAAGGATATCGGATCGCCGCAATCTGTGTCGTTATCGTTGCTATCGTACTGGTCATCAGGCTGAAGCCGAAATATTGGCTGTTGTTTATCTATGTGATTTTGTTGATGACGGCCTTCAATGCCCTGTCGCACGGAACGCAGGACCAATACCAGACTTTTCTGACGGAGCGCGGTCTGGGTGTGACCCAAAAATCCGCGATTGGGATCATGTACGCGTTTGGTGCAATTTGCGGCGGAGTCTTAGTCGGTCATCTTTCACAAAAATTCGGCCGCCGCCTCTTGATTGTCATGGCTGCAATCTGCGGCCTGATTCTAATCCCGGCGTGGGTCTTTTCGCCGACTTTATCGATGCTCGTTGCCGGCGGATTCTTGATGCAGTTCATGGTCCAGGGCGCCTGGGGAATTGTCCCGGTGCACTTGAACGAACTTTCACCAGATGCGGTGCGCGGAACTTTCCCAGGATTTGCGTACCAGCTTGGGAACCTATTTGCCGCAAACACTGCGGTGATCGAAGCGCGACTAGCTGATCATTATCGGATGGCGAATGGCCATCCGGATTACGCCAAAGCGTTGGCAATTTTTTCGGCAGTAATCTTTTTAGCGCTAATCGCGCTAGCTGCTTTCGGACCGGAAAATCGCGGAAAGGAGTTTTAACGGCGTCCGGTGCCTGGCGTGAGGCCTGTTCCGCCGGTAGAAGGTTGAGGCTGTGTTTCTGCGGCCAGCCGTGCGGAGGCTTTGTAAACACCGGACCCAAAGCGTTGCTCCACAATGGCGTCGGCGATTCGGTCCGCGAGGAGTTCGCGATATTCCCAATCGCGGGTCTTACTAGCCTCGGAACGATTGCTCAAATATCCGCACTCTACCAGTACCGCTGGACAGGTCGCGAGCCGCAGCACGCGAAAGTTTGCTTTATGCACACCGCCATTTGAGGAATTTGGAATCGTCATCAGTTTTGACTGGATCTGGCTGGCCAAATTGAATGAGGCGCCCGAGTGATAGTACGTTTCAAACCCGCGAACCCGGCGTTTGCGTGAGTCGTTAAAATGGATGCTCACAAAAACCGCATTTTTTTGTGAATTCTCGATAGCCACGCGATCATTCAATTCGATGAAGACATCGGAGTTACGCGTCATCACCGTTTTGAGCTGTGATTCGCGGAGCTTTCGGTTGAGACGCTGGGCCACATCGAGGGCGATCATCTTTTCCGCTGGTCCATAACGGCGATACGCGCCGCTGTCCTTGCCACCATGGCCGGCGTCTACCACCACGGTGTTAAATGTCTTACTCGTGTTTTTGACGCCACTTGTTGAAACGGTGCCGCACGCAGCCAGCGAAGCGAAAAAAGCAATTGTAACGAGGCGCGTGACCTGTCGCAGCATCCTGAGTTTATAGCAAAGAATGTTTCTTCCTCCAAAAAATTTTCCGCAAAGCACGAACGATGGAATGTAATTGATTAAAAGGGTGTGTGTTGACCACGGTCACAAAAAGCACTTGTGTTTTATGCCGTCGCGCTTAATCCCTTTACTTCTTTATGATATTTCGATTCGCGATTCTCCCCTTGCTCCTTGCCCTCAATCTTTCGATGTGCAAGAAGCAAGAAAACGTCTCTGCGAGCTCGCAGCAGGCGAGTGCATCAGCAACGCCGGCCGTCAGCGCCACGCCCGTCGCCGCCGCATCTCCGAAAATTTCAAAGCCGGTTGTCGATCAGACGGCCCAGGTAATTATTTTTTGTTATCATCGCCTGGTTGATAAGGTTCGTTATCCCGGCACGGAGATCACGCCTGCGGCATTTGACGCGCAGATGAAAGAATTGAAGGACCGCGGCATCACTGTGATTCCAATGCAGGATTTTCTGGCCTGGAAGCGAGGCGAGAAAAACATCCCGGCCCGATCCGCAATCGTAACTTTTGATGATGGCTGGAAGTCCCAATACGAGGTGGCGTGGCCGATCATGAAAAAATACGGCTATCCCTTCACCATGTTTATTTACACGGAAGGTGTGCGCGGCGGCGCGTTAGGCGGCGGCGAGGCGATCACATGGGAACAACTTGCCGACATGCGCGACAACGGTGTGGATATACAGGACCATTCAGCCACGCACCAGGATTTGCGAGAAGGGCACACAATCACGCTGGCCGGTCCCGGCGTGAAGAGAGCCCGGACAAAATTGACGGGACCTCAGTATGAGGAGTGGATGAAAAACGAAGTGGTCGGCTCGAAGCAACTGCTCGAGCAGCGATTGGGGATCAAAGTGAATTGTTTCGCGGTGCCGTTTGGGAATTACAACGAGCACGTCAAGGAAATTGCGCGCAATTCCGGTTACGAGGCGATGTTTACTGTCTATGGCCAACCGATCACGTTTACTTCGCCCATGGATTCGATCGGTCGTTATGCGATTGAAGCGAACAAACCGAAGGTGTTTGAAGACGCTGTAAAAATGATTGCTACCTCCACCGGAGGCGGGGCGGCCGTGGCCGAAGTCGGCGCGAAGGATCTCTCGCCCCAACCTGCAGATGGTGAAACAGTAAATACCGCGCTGCCACTAATTAAGGCTAACCTGAGTCCGCTCGGCACGATTGATCCCGGCAGCGTTCAGATGCGCGTGAGCGGCCTTGGCGTCGTTCCCGCCACCTATGATCCAAAGTCCGGTATGATCTCATACCAGGTGACCCAAAAGTTGCACGATAAAATGTGCAGTGTGTTTATCAGCGCCAAATCCGAGGGGAAAAAGGTCGAAGGGCATTGGACTTTCGGAATCGAAGAGGGCGGGGCGGAAGAGAGTGCGCCGGCACCGACGCCGAGGAAATAATCTGACGATGTAAGCTTGAGCGCGTTGCCCCCAACGCGTTGTTAGAAATGCGCTCGCTTCGCCAATTTTGGCACCGTCTTCGAGGCTCATCCACGTTGTAAACAAACATGTTTTCTCAGCTTTCTGATAAACTTCAGGACGTCTTCAAAGAGCTGCGCGGACACGGCACGATCAGTGAAGCGAACATCGACGCCGCGTTGCGCCAAGTACGCCTGGCCTTGCTCGAAGCCGACGTCGATTTTCAGGTCGCTAAGAAATTCATCGCGCGCATCAAAGAGAAGGCAATAGGAGAAGCTGTTCTTCGCAGCATCACGCCAGGACAGCAGATTGTTAAAATTTTCCATGACGAATTGACGACCTTGCTTGGAGGCGATGCCGCACCACTCAATTTGGGAGATTCGGGTCGCATCTTGATGGTTGGATTGAATGGGTCGGGCAAAACAACCTCTTCCGCCAAATTGGCGCGCTTTTTGAAAAAGCAGGGTCGCATACCAGTGTTAATCGCCTGCGATTTGCAGAGGCCAGCGGCCATTGACCAACTGGCAACTCTGGGAGGACAAATTGACGTTCAGGTATTTACTCCCCTCCCCGGCGAAGCGAGTGTGCAGCGCGCCGCCGCTGATGCATCAGACAAGGCAAGGTCGGCTGGCACTCAGGTTGTAGAAATATTCGACACCGCAGGTCGCCAGGAGATTGACGCAGCTCTAATTCAAGAGCTCAAAAGGCTGAAGGAGTTTTTAAAGCCCGAGGAAACATTGCTGGTTGTCGATGCTGCGACCGGCCAGCAGGCAGTCAGTGTTGCTTCGCATTTTAACGATGCACTGTCGATTACAGGCATCATTTTGACAAAACTCGATGGCGATGCGCGCGGCGGCGCCGCTTTGTCCATGCGCGAAGTAACCAGGCAACCAATTAAGTTCACGGGAACAGGGGAAAAGCTTGATCAGTTTGAGCTCCTCGTACCGGAACGGCTCGCAGGCCGAATTCTCGGCATGGGCGATGTCGTTAGCCTGGTAGAAAAAGCCGCCGAAGCAGTGGACGAAGAAGAAGCCGCCCGGTTGGAAAGGAAACTGCGAACCGCTTCGTTCGATTTCAACGATTTCCTCGCGCAGTTCAAGATGATGCGCCGAATGGGCCCTCTGGAGAATATTCTTGGCATGTTGCCCGGCATGAGTAATATGCAGGGCCTCTCTGTTGATGAGAAGCAGCTTAAGCGCACGGAAGCCATCGTGCTTTCGATGACGAACGAGGAGCGGACGCGGCCCGACATTTTGAATGCGAGGCGCCGTCAACGCATCGCACGTGGCAGCGGCTGCACTGTCACGGAGGTAAACGACTTGCTACGACGCTTTGACCAGATGCGGAAGATGATGAAAAGCACCGGCAAAATGAAAAAGATGATGGCGCAACTTGCGCGAATGAGAAGTTAACATGTCAGTTTCAATTAGATTACGCAGAGAAGGAACCAAGAACCGCCCCTACTACAAAGTGGTTGTGGCCGACAGCCGCAGCCCGCGTGATGGGAAATTCATCGAGATCATTGGCGCTTACGATCCCAAGGTAAAGGGCCATAACAGCACGTTGAACATCGACCGTGTCGAATATTGGATTAGCAAAGGTGCACAGCCGTCCGATACCGTGCGAAGCCTGATCAAGAAGAACAAGAAAGCGGCGGGGCCGGCGGACGCGACAGCCAAAGCAGACGAAAACCAGCCGCAACCGGTCGAAGAATCGTCATCACCTCCCGCGCCTTCCGGGGACGATGCCAGTTAGCAAGACCTCCTTGGAATTCATTCTGCGAATCGGACGCACGTCCGGTCATTCTGGAGTTATGACGGGTATTGTGTGAAGCTGGATCAGTGATTACTCTTTTTTGCGCATGAAAGAGTTCCTCGAGTTCGTAATTCGCGAGCTGATCGAATTTCCGGATGACATGGTCTTGACGGAAATTCCAAACGGCAGAACCACAGTCTTTAAGCTGCAGCTTCGGCGAGGGGACGTAGGTCGCGTCATTGGGCGGGGCGGTCAAACCATCCAGGCGATTCGCGCTTTGCTCGCCAGCTCAGCCGCGCGCCACGGCCAGCGGGCGATCCTCGAGATCGTCGAGTAGGATTTGTCTTCGGTTCATTTGGACCTTCGCCCCGAGTCGTTGGACCTTTTCTTTGCCACGTGAAGATCGACATTCTGACATTGTTCCCTGACATCTGTCGCGCGCCGCTTGGCGAAAGCATCATGAAACGCGCCCAGGAAAACGGGGTAATTGACCTTCAAATTCACAATTTGAGAGGGTGGACCAGCGACAAACATCATATCGTCGATGATGCGCCGTTCGGCGGCGGTCAGGGAATGGTAATGAAACCGGAGCCGATTTTTGCGGCCGTTGAAGAGCTACGTCGTACGGAGGAGAAACTTTTTAGCGAACGATCGAAGACTGAAGCTGGAGAATCGAGAGTTATCGTGATGTCGCCGGCTGGTCGGCGCTTTAATCAACAGATGGCGGCGGAGCTTTCACGCGAATCACATCTGATCATCATTTGCGGCCACTACGAAGGGGTCGATCACCGGGTGATTGAACATCTGGTGGACCTGGAAATTTCAATCGGCGATTACGTGCTCACGAATGGTGCAATTGCCGCAGTCGTCCTGGTTGATGCCGTCGTGCGTTTACTACCTGGCGCGCTTGGTCACGAACAATCCGCAGTAGACGACAGTTTCAATGAAGGATTGCTCGAGACCCCGCAGTACACGCGCCCGGCAGAATTCCGCGGCTGGAAAGTTCCCCAGGTTTTGCTTTCAGGAAACCACGCCGAAATCGCAAAATGGCGCAAGGAACAGGCGCTAAAACGTACGCTGAAAAATCGGCCGGACCTGGTGAAATGAAAGCGGTTAGTCGCCTGTGGGTCTAACAGGCGCGGTCATTGAGGAGCCTTCCCCAGCACGACACATGCATTGATTCCGCCGAATCCGAACGAGTTACTCATCACGTAGTTTAACTCAGCTTCTCGTCCGTGATTCGGCACTACATCAAGGTCACAGGCGGGATCAGGATTTACGTAGTTGATCGTGGGTGGAACCCATTGCCGATCCAAGGCAAGTGAGCAAAGCGCCGCCTCAATCGCTCCGGTGGCGCCGAGTGGATGGGCGTAATAACCTTTTGTGCCGCTAACCGGGATTCGGTACGCATGCTCGCCAAACACTTGTTTAATCGATCCTGTCTCGGCGCTATCGTTGAGTTGTGTGGAGCTCGCGTGAGCATTGATGTAGTCGATCTGCTCCGGGACTAACTCTGCGTCTGCAAGCGCCTCGCGCATGGCCCGGATGCATGATTCTCCGTTTGGCAGCGGCGTAGTCATATGAAACGCGTCATTGTTCAGGCTGTATCCGAGGAGTTCAGCGTAAATGTGCGCACCGCGATTTCGCGCGTGTTCGAGCTCCTCGATGACGAGCGAGGCGCCGCCTTCGCCCATGACAAAACCATCGCGCAAGAGATCGAAAGGTCTGCAAGCCAAAGCAGGATCGCCTGGCCAGCGGCTCATGGTTTTGATGATGTCGAACGCTCCGACGGTAATAGTCGTTAGAGGGGCCTCGGCGCCGCCGGCGACAAGCACATCTGCAAAGTCGTCCCTGATGTAGCGTAATGCTTCGCCGACTGAGACAGTTCCGCTGGCGCAACTGTTCGAGTTCGTTGTTCCAACGCCGCGAAACCCGAACTCGATGGCGATATTCGAGTGGGCCGAACCGCCAAATACTTGAACGGCGAGCGTAGGTTGAACGCCGCGCGCCCCCTTTTTCAAATACCTGAGGTATTGTTCTTCAGCCTTGCACACTCCTCCGAGTGCGGTGCCGAAACTCACACCGATCCGGTCCTGCGGTTTTTCGCGAGAGACATCCAACTGCGCGTCCTGGAGGGCGAGCTTTGCCGATACGACCGCAAACTGTGCATAGCGGTCCAGTCGTTTTAAACGTTGAGGTGAAAAAAATTCCTCGGGGTCCCAATCACTGATCTCGCCGGCTGAACGCACGCGGAAAACACTCGGGTCAAAGCTAGTGATGGTGTTAATGCCGCTTTTTTCCGCACGAATTGCATTCCAAAACTTCTCGCGACCGTGCCCGATGCAGGTAACAGGCCCGATTCCCGTGATTACAACGCGTCGTTGACTCATGCGATGACTTTGCTTGTGCTGGTTTCAACGTACGATTTCATGCAACGCAGCGTTTTGTTTGCAATGTGCTGGATGAAGAAATCGCCGATGATCCGGTCCGCGATGGGCGCTAAGAATTTCACGCGAAATGCCAGATCATGTTTGATTTCGACAAGCACGCCCCCAGGCACTTCCTGAAAGGTCCAGATTACGCGCATTCCTTTCGTAAATGCTTTCAAATGGTGAAAGTGTACTTCGGTCCGGGTGCGATCGATTTTTTGTTCAGAAGTCCACGAAATCGGAATACCGGAGCGCTGTGCGGCCATGATCACGATATTGCGGTCAGGTGATCGCTCCAGAAATTGAATGTAACGGTAATGCGGCAGGATTTTGGGCCATAATTCCAAGTCAGCAGCGACCTCGAAGATTGCCCTCTTTGGCGCGTGCATGACAATGGAGTTGGTCTTGTGCATGAGCAGATTGAAACCGCTCAAGCTTTCAACGTTGCGCGGCTTTTACCAAACAGAGCATCTTTCCTCGAAAACGATGCTGGTGAAAGAGGAAAAGTTATTGCACACCGCAAGCTTGGTAAAAGACGAACGCGGAGCGGCCCCGCGTTCGCCCTAACTGCAACTGATGACTTTGTACTTAATTTAATGTGGCGGTCGCCCGCTTAACATGCGCGTCTGGCGCGATCTGCGTCTTGTGCCAATTGCTTCATGTACGAAAAGAATCCAGCTGATTGGCCGATGAAAAGCCCCATCGCGGTCAGGAATGCAAGAGCCCCGGTCGCGGCGCCTTCCGTGTTGGTTGGGCGGACGATTGAACAAACTGGAAGGTTTCGACTGATGAACGGGCACGGCTCAGGCATGATCAGCGCCTTATCGAACAGCTCGTTTTCCACCTCCAAATCGGGAAAGCTCACCCTCACACCTGTCACAGGATCGATGGCCCTCAAGGGAGGCGCATTACCCGCTACGTCCGACCAGGTTTGAAAATGCATCGTCTCCGTCGGCCCGATGCTCATCAGAATACGCAGCACTTCCACATCTGTGGCCCGTTGCGCCAGCGACGGGTAAAGGCTGCTTCCACCTTGTTCGATGGTTGGAAAATGGAACGCCGCAGTATTGGCGATTGCCTGCAAAAAGTTCGGATCGGTTGTATCCGCATCGGTTCGAGGAATCGCGGTGTGCTGGTTTACAGCCAACGTCGGCACAGCCTGGGGAAAGACATGGTTCGGATCGAGATCCGGGTTATGCCTATCGTCGCGATACCGCGTCCACCAGCTGGTATCGATCGTAAGCTGCGTTAAATTCGTCAATCGCTTCCCAACTTTGTCCGGATTCACGCCGGTTGCGGTGCTGCCCATCAAAGTGCGAAACGGGTCCAGATTCGCAGGTGCCGCTCCCTTGGACACCAGATACGCATTGAGGAACTGATGATGAGTGATTTCGTCGTCGGTATTGTCGTGGATGTAGTCTTGCATTTCGTCCTCAATAAGTTCCAACGCGTCCGTATAGGCTTCATTGCCGCTGCCGCCTGGAACTTCGTCGTCCTGAATGCCGCCGAGCTCGTTGTATTGGATCCAAAAGTCCGCCTCCAGGAGTTCTAAAGCTGCCGTGAACCGGAGTAAGGCTGCGTCTCCGGCCGTCATACCGCCATTAGCACTTACTGTTTGGATGCCGGGCAATAACCCTGCACCGATTGTACCTGCTCCCAACGCCAGTGACGTGCCTAAAAATGAACGACGACTGATAGCCCCCTTGATAGACTTAATCCGCTTCTTTTCCGTGTCATCAGCCGAGAATTTGTTTTCGCTTTTACCCGAATGGTTTGTCGTATGGTTTGTTGCTTTCATACTCGTAGAATCGCAGTGATTCACAATGCTTGCTGGATGTTAAAAGTAACGCCTCTGTTACTGCGTGTAAGGCTGCGTCCTACGTATCTAACAATTGGCCGCAAAGCTAGAGTTACAACCGCCACTCGTTAGGCTAGCCAAAAATGGAACGACGGCACACTGTGACGATCCGCGTGCCGTCGCCCATCCGATTCCACCGCTCGGCCACACCATTGCTTTGAGTGGGCGTGGCCGCGCTTCTCGCAAAACTTTGTGGCGATGATGATGGCTTGGCTAGCGAAAACGATCGTGCCTGCGCCTGAATGATGTGTAAGACGTCGCCCTACACGCAGGAGGCGAAGAAGTCCATTAAGTTAGCAAACACGTCGCGGAAGAGTTATCGGAGGTTGACTCAAGAGCGCCAGCCTCCAATTCGGGAATGTTCCTATCTAATCTGACCGACGCACCATGAAACGACGATCAATGTGAAATGAGACGCGCCGAGTGAAAATGATGAAAACCTCGAGCGCGCCTCGTTGAGAACCCTTTTCAAGGATGTGCGCATGTTACGCCTCGCAAGTGAGGTCACAACAACGGAAAAGTTACGCAATTGTTACCACGCAAGCGTGACGGGCTGCTGAGGGGGCGGGTACTGCGCGAGTAAATTGTGAATCCAAATGCATGGTAAAAATTGCTGGTTCAAACTCGGACAGCTAAGAGTTGTGGAGCCTACGGGATTCGAACCCGTGACCTCCTCAATGCCATTGAGGCGCTCTACCAACTGAGCTAAGACCCCGGTAAAGAACGGAGAGATTGTAGAATTCGGATCGCCGATTGCAACTCTGCCGACTCGAATAATTCTCAAACGTATTCAGTCGAAACTTGCAACAAAATGGAAAATGTGATGTTTAATAACCAGAGGCACTTGATGAAGTTACGAAAATTTCCGGCGCTTTCATTCGTCGCGATGCTCGCAATTGGAATCCCGGTCGCCCAGGGCCAGACGAATGTTCCGATCCCTCAAAATGGTGCTCGTCCTGCCCCGAATAATAATGCTGTTCGCCCTGGTAATGTGCGTCCAAATAACATCAACGCCCCACGCATTCGCGGCCCGGTAAACGTGGGCCAGAGACCGCCCGCAATGCTACCCAATCAGATTCAGAATCAGCGCCCCCAAAATTTGCGATCCACTTATCCAAACTCGCCGCGGCAATCGACTTCAAGGCTGGCCGCAACGCGGGTTCAACCGCAGTTGCTGACCAACAATGTCCAATCAACTACCGATTTGTCGCCACAGGGGCCGGCTGTACAGATGCCGCTGGCGATGGCGAGCGATCAACGCTCCATAAGTGCTGACATTGCGAAGCCGATGGGCGACGCTTCGGTGAAGCAGAATATTTCAGAAGCTCTCGAGACAACGAACAGTCCGCGCGCTGCGAAAAATTTCAGCGCGCAACCGAAGGCACACGACTCGGGGAAACACGATGCCAAAGCGCACAAGGGCAAGAAGAATCACAAAGATGGAAATAACCGGTTTAGCTACGCCGAGGCACTCCGTCGCAATTGGCACGACTGGCATGATCGCGACTGGTGGAAGCAGCATTGCAACAACATTGTTTTGGTAACTGGCGGATATTATTTCCTCGACGCCAGCTACTGGTATCCCGCTTACGGTTATGACCCGTCCAATAGCTACTACGACTACGATGGTCCCATTTACACCTATGGCGATTTGTTGCCCGACCAGGTCATTGCCAACGTTCAATCCGCCTTGCAAAACGCCGGGTACTACTTCGGGGCGATAACCGGGTCGCTTAGCATCGAAACCCGGGCCGCTCTCACGAATTTTCAGCGCGATTATGGCTTAATTATCACTGGGGCGATCGACGAGCCGACTGTTGAGGCTTTAGGCCTGTATTAACTAAACCTGTCTTGGAATTAAATGGCGACCTAGCCCGAATGCGCGCTCGGGAGCGGTAAACCAGGTCCGTGATGGAGCGTTCGTGTTTTAGAAGGACATTGTCGTACGACCTCCCAGAACCAGAGCGTTCGCATATTGGTACCGGCGTCGTTCTGCTGCTGTTAGGCAAACCGGATGCGCCTCGACATAGCGAGGCGGCTACAACTTTCCAGAATTTGCGAGGCTCGCAGACCACCGCTACAGGAAGAACTGCAGTTCAGTTTTGAGCTATGCAAAAATTGATCGAATGCGTTCCGAATTTTTCTGAAGGCCGCGATCAGAACATCATTCGGCAGATCACCGATACGATTCAGTCCGTGGAGGGTATTTCACTGCTGGATGTTGATCCCGGCGCGAGCACGAATCGCACTGTGGTGACATTTGTCGGCAGCCCCGACGGGGCAGTCGAGGCGGCGTTTCGCGGGATAAAAAAAGCGGCTGAGCTAATCGACATGCGCAAACACAAGGGAGCGCATCCGCGCATGGGTGCGACTGATGTTTGTCCGTTCATCCCGGTAAGCAATGTGAGCTGGGAAGAAGCTATCGCGTGTGCAAATCGTCTGGCCCAACGTGTCGGCGATGAATTGAAAATACCCGTCTACCTCTATGAGAAAGCGGCAAAAAATAGGTCCCGCTCAAATTTGTCTGTCATTCGCACAGGCGAATACGAAGGCTTTTTCGAAAAGATAAAACAGCCCGAATGGAAACCGGATTTTGGTCCAGCAGTCTTCAACGAGAAATCTGGCGCCACTGTGATCGGTGTGCGCGATTTTCTTGTCGCTTACAATGCTAATCTGAACACAAAATCCACG
This sequence comes from Candidatus Udaeobacter sp., assembly GCA_035652195.1. GTDB lineage: Bacteria > Verrucomicrobiota > Verrucomicrobiia > Chthoniobacterales > UBA10450 > Udaeobacter. The sequence continues at coordinate 40,333 of DASREH010000130.1, forward strand.
CGGCGCGCGAACTCGGTGGCGTTTGACGTGCGAGAGCAGGGCAGGGTGCAGACTGAGGACGGAACACCGTGGGGCAAACCGGTCCTGAATGCTGAGGGTGAACCTGTTCGGATCCCTGGAAAATTGAAGCACGTCAAGGCGATCGGGTGGTTTGTGAAAGAATACGGCATCGCTCAGGTCTCAATGAACCTGACGAATATTGAAGAAACGCCGTTACATGCCGCGTTCGATGCGTGTGCGGAATCGGCAGCCAGCCGCGGTCTGCGTGTTACCGGATCGGAGATCGTGGGAATGGTTCCTAAAAAATGCCTCATTGATGCAGGGCGATATTTCCTGAAAAAGCAAAGATGGTCGCAAGGCGCGTCTGAAGAGGAACTGATAGAAATCGCCATTCGCTCGATGGGCCTGAGCGAGCTGAAGCCATTCGATCCCAAAGAAAAGGTGATTGAATTTAAAATCGAATCCGCGGACCCAGGAGATTCGTTGGTGAAGATGAATCTCCGTGAGTTCTGCAACGAAACGCTAAGCGATTCTCCAGCGCCCGGCGGCGGTTCTGTCGCGGCGTTGATGGGAGCGCTAGGCGCTTCCTTGGGAGGAATGGTGGCAAACCTGTCTGCGGGAAAACGCGGTTGGGATGACAAGCTCGAATACTTCAGCGATTGGGCTGTAAAGGCGCAACGACTCAAGGATGAATTGCTTGCGTTGGTAGACGAAGACACTGCCGCGTTTAACAAAGTTATGGAGGCGTTCGGCCTTCCCAGAGAGTCGGCTGAAGAAAAATCGGCTCGCTCGGCTGCGATTGAAAAGGCAACCAAATTTGCGGCGGAAGTTCCGTTGAAGGTCATGGAGACAGCATTCAAATCTTACGAGCTGCTGGGTGAAATGGCTGAGAACGGAAACCCGGCGTCTGTTTCTGATGTCGGTGTCGGCGCACTGGCGACCCGGGCGTGCATTGAAGGCGCGGCGTTAAACGTCAGAATCAATCTGGCCCAGTTGAAGGACAAAAAATTCAGGGATGAGATCGCCGGCAAAGTGCGAGATCTCAGCGCCGATTCAGAGGCCCAGTTCAAACAGATTACGCAAATCGTCGAAAAGCAGTTGAGCAAATCGTGAAGCCATTGGCCGTTCTTCACGCTTCGCAGTTGGTCACAGTGGCCGGTCCAAAGCGACCTCGCGTGGGTCCGGAACTTTCTGAACTTGGAATCATTCGCGATGGCGGAATTCTCGTCCGCGACGGCAAAATCGAGCTGGTCGGGGCGAGTGCAGAAATCGAAAGCAAAGCCGGTGACGCTGAAATCATCGATGCCGGCGGAAAAGTTGTGCTGCCGGGATTTGTCGATGGGCATACGCACCTGGTTTTCGGCGGAAATCGACTGGACGATTTCGAGCGCCGTGCTCGTGGTGAGACTTACGAGCAAATCGCGAAAGCCGGGGGCGGAATTTGGTCCACCGTGGAGAAAACGCGAGCAGCGAGTGAGTCCGACCTTGTCGTGCAAGCACGGAAACATGCGAATTGGTTTCTCCGTTGCGGAACTACAACTGTTGAATCCAAATCCGGGTACGGCCTGACGCTCGAGGACGAACTCAAGATTTTGCGAGTCATGCGTCGACTCGACGAAGAAACGCCGCTCGAAATTGTGCCCACATTTCTGGGCGCCCATGCAGTGCCGCATGACACGCGTCACGATGACTACGTGGAGGTAGTCATCAACGAGATGTTGCCACGAGTAACTTCAGGCAATCTCGCCGAATTCTGCGACGTATTTTGTGAACACGGTTACTTCGATATCGAACAATCGAGGCGAATTCTTAATGCGGCGAAACGCGTCGGATTGAAACTCCGGATTCACGCTGATCAATTGACTAATTCGGGCGCAGCGAGACTGGCGGCGGAATTGAAATCTACGACGGCAGATCACCTCGAGAAGATCGACCAGCAAGGAATCACGGCATTGAGCGCTGCAAATGTGCAACCGGTTCTACTACCAGGCTCAGTCTACGCGCTCGGCTCGACCTGCTATCCACCGGCACGAGAAATGATCTCTGCCGGGCTCGCCCTCGTCATCGCGACGGATTTCAATCCAGGTTCCTCGCCAACCGCAAGTATGCCCATGGTTTTGTCGCTTGCCTGCACACAAATGAAAATGTCTCCAGCGGAAGCCATCTCGGCTGCGACGATCAATCCTGCGCATTCGTTAGGTCGAGGCGACGAGATCGGCTCACTCGAACGCGGTAAGCGGGCGAACTTTTCGATCTTCGACTGCGAGGATTACCGGGAGCTCGCGTACTGGTTTGGAATGCCGCAGACGTACTCAGTCTATGTAAAAGGAAGGAAAGCCCAGTAAGCGGAACAGAGAAAAACGAACTCAATGGAAGAAGAACTTGTAAGGGTGGAGAAAGAATTGACAGATGCGATCGCGAAAAATGATCTGGAACGGATTCAACGATTTGTCACCGATGACTGGGTTATCATCGGTGCGGACGGAGGAATTATCGAGAGCAAACGCTTTTTCGAGGTGATCAGATCCGGCACGCTCACGCATGAAATGATGGAATCCGATGAGATGCGCGTCCGTCTGTACGGCGATACTGCGATTGTGACTGCGCTGACTCGCTCAAGAGGAAAATTCATGGGGCAGGAATTCAGCACGCGCGAGCGGGCCACAGACGTTTTCGTAAAACGGGACGGACAATGGCGCTGCGTGCTGACTCAGCTCACCGGGGTTAGGGCCGATTAATTAGCACGACAGCCGGCATGCTTTGCCGACCCTGCCCAATAGCCGTAAACGAATTTTGCCGCAGTCCCTGAGCACCGTTAGACTAAACACATGAAGGTCGAAGTCGAAAAGCAACCCGGATCCGTCTCGACATTGCAAATTGAATTGCCGCCCGAGGAAGTGTCCAAAGAATGGGATGCCATAGCCAATAGCTTTGCGCGTTTCGCCAAGATCCCCGGGTATCGGCCGGGTAAAGCTCCGCGGGCTGTGATCGAGAAGAGATTTCGAAAGGAAATTCAGGACGAATTGACCAAGAAGCTGGTCTCCAAAAGCTACCATGAAGCCATTGAGCAGAAACAGCTGCGCGTCGCTTCGCTGGCGAATATCGAGGACGTCCAGCTTGGAGACGACAAATCGATGCGGTTCCGGGCGACAGTTGTCACCGCGCCGGAATTTGAGTTGCCCGAATACAAGCAGATTTTGGTGCAACTACCCGAGACGACAGTGTCTCAGTCGGAGATTGATGCCGCACTTGAGCGCCTGCGCGATCAATCCGCCGACTTTGTCGATATCCCCGATCGGGGCCTGGAGATGGAGGATTTTGCTGTTATCGATTTTGAAGGATCCAGCGATGGCAAGCCGATCAGTGAAATTGCGCCCTCAGCAAGCAAGAACCTTCACGGCGGCAAGAAATTCTGGCTGCGTCTTAATCCCGACAATTTTCTGCCGAAATTTTGCGAGCAAATAGTGGATCAGAAGCCCGGTGAAACGCGTCAGGTCACTGTCGATTTTGCGAGCGATTTCCCAGTGAAGGAACTAGCAGGGAGACAGGCAAATTACGATGTCACGGTTCGTGAGATCAAACAGAAGGTGTTGCCGCCGGTGGATGACGCGTTTGCGGCCAAACTCATTCCTGAAAAGACCTTGAGCGACCTGCAGAAGATCATTGAGCACGACCTTGTGCATGAAAAGGAGCATGAGCGTGAACGGGCGAAAGAAGGGCAGGTGGTAAAGTTCTTGCACGACCATATTCAATTCGAATTGCCGCCTCCTCTGTTGAAAAACGAGACGCGTCGAATTTTGGCTGACCTGGTCCAAAGAAACCGGGAACGCGGTGTTACTGATGAGATGCTGAAGGATAAGGAAAAAGAGCTTATTGAAAGCGCCGCCGGGCTTGCTGCTCACCGGCTGAAAACCAACTTCATACTGCATCGGATTGCCGAGCGCGAAAACGTAAATGTGTCTCGCGAGGACATTAATGCGCGGCTCCGGGAGGAAGCTGCACGGTATAACGTTTCAGTCGAGAAAATGCGCAAAGAACTTCAAGAACACGACGGTTTGGACGCCTTTGCCGAGCAGATACTGCTGGGTAAGACTCTTGATTTCCTGAAGGCGAATGTTAGCGTCGAGACAACGCAAGAATCCGCTGTTAAAGAAGAAAAATCATGAGTGTAACAAACGAAAATCTTTCTCAGGTGCTGGTCCCTATGGTGGTGGAACAGACTGGCCGGGGCGAGCGGAGCTACGATATCTATTCGCGATTATTAAAGGATCGGATCGTTTTTATTGGAACCCCGATGGACGATCACATTGCTAATCTTGTCATTGCCCAATTGCTGTTTCTGCAAATGGAAGATTCCAAAAAGGACATCAACATTTACATCAATTCGCCGGGCGGCTCCGTCACGGCCGGGCTGGCCGTCTATGATACGATGCAGTTTCTCACATGCGACGTGACCACCTATTGTCTCGGTATGGCGGCCAGTATGGCAGCGGTTTTGCTCTGTTCAGGGACGAAAGGCAAACGTTTCGCGCTTCCAAATTCCGATATTATGATTCACCAGGTCTCCGGTGGAGCGCAGGGCGCGGCGAGCGACGTAGAACGACAGGTGGACTACATGTTCAAGCTGAAAAAGCGCCTCATCAAAATCATCGCGCAACACACCGGGAAATCTGAAGAACAAGTGAGAATCGATTCTGATCGGGATTATTATATGTCCGCCCAGGAAGCAAAAGCATACGGTTTGGTGGACGAAGTGATTAGATCCCGAAAAGAGGTCAAGCTACTGGATGGGGCGATTCCTCCCTCCAGCGACCGCGCGGTCGAAGTGGCTGAAACTGCGTTGCCGCGAAAAGTTGGAGGATAACGAGAGCGTCGCTGGAAAAATATGGCCCGCGCTTCCAACCTCACCATGTGCTCGTTTTGTGGCAAGAGCCATGCGGAGGTCCGCAAATTGATCGCCGGACCAGGCGTGTACATCTGCGACAGCTGCATCAATGTTTGCAAAAGCATCCTTGACAAAGAGCTCAACGAAGATGCCCGCCGTCAGTCTTCCAACATTCGTGTGCCGAAACCGGCCGAAATACGTCGGGCTCTCGATCAGTACGTTATTGGACAGGACACCGCGAAGAAGACGCTGTCGGTGGCTGTGCACAACCATTACAAACGCGTGCTGCAAGCTTCGCAGCCGGCGGATGCCTCTGCCGCCTTTCAGCCTGATCCTTTTGCGGACGTTGAGATTGAGAAGAGCAACATTTTGCTGATAGGTCCTACTGGATCTGGCAAAACTTTACTCGCCAAGACGCTCGCGCGAATCCTTGATGTACCTTTTTGCATCGCCGACGCGACCACGCTGACCGAAGCAGGTTACGTCGGCGAAGATGTCGAAAATATTATTCTGCGCCTCCTGCAGAATGCTGATTACGACGTCAAACGGGCGGAGATCGGCATCGTTTACATCGACGAAATCGACAAGATTGGCCGCAAAACAGACAACGTCAGCATCACTCGTGACGTTTCCGGAGAAGGGGTACAGCAGGCCCTATTGAAAATCCTGGAAGGCAGCACGTGCAACGTTCCCCCGCAAGGCGGCCGCAAGCATCCGCATCAGGAGTATATCCAGGTTAATACTGAGAAAATTCTTTTTATCTGCGGCGGCGCTTTTATTGGCCTCGATAAAATCATCCAAAAACGCATTGGCCAGAAAGTGATGGGATTCGGCAGCCCTACACTCGAAGTTGAGGAATCGCTGCGAAAACAGGCGGTTCGTCACGTAGAACCGGAGGATCTGCTGGGGTTCGGAATGATTCCGGAATTCATCGGCCGGCTGCCGGTTGTTAGCTCGCTCGATGCGCTGACCGAGGAAGAAATGGTCGCGATTTTGACTGAGACAAAGAACGCGATGGTGAAACAATACACCAAGCTTTTTTCGATGGAAGGTGTACGTCTCTCCATGACCAAGGACGCGTTGCGCGCACTGGCGGCCCAGGCCGTTACCAAGGGAACGGGTGCGCGTGCGTTGCGATCGATGCTGGAGCGGATCATGCTCGACATCATGTATGAAGTTCCCAGCCGGGAAGATATCGCTGAGGTCACCATCAATCGCGCCGTCGTGGAAGGCAAAAAGCTTCCCCTAATCCGTAAGAAGCAGGACAAAAGCGCGGCCTAAGCGGCGGCCTTTGGCCGGACGTTGAATCGTTAAAAAAGTTGAACCGGTTCGACGATTAAGCGCCTCAACGCTTCAACTTTCTCCACATGCGCGTCGTTCTTCTCAACACCGGCACGGAACTTCTGCTCGGCGACGTTCAGGACGCGCATCTCCCATTCATCGCGCGCGAGATCCTCACGCTCGGTTTGCGCATCGAAGAGCGCCGCACGGTTCCCGATTCCGACGCAATTCGGCAAACGCTGGCCGAATTGTTCCCGCGCTGCGAAGTTCTTTTTGTCACCGGCGGTCTGGGTCCCACGACAGACGACATAACCCGGGAGATGACCGCGCATTTACTGGGATTAGAACTCCGGCAATCACAGGAGTTATTGGCTTCGCTCCGGCAAAGATTGAGAGTGCGCGGCATCAAATGGACTCCCGGAATCGCACGCCAGGCTGATGTTCCTGCGGGAGGGGAGGTGCTGCCCAATGAGAATGGCAGTGCGCCCGGCATCTATTTGCGAGCAAACATTAATCCGCAAATTGAATCGCCCCATGTTTTCTTGCTGCCTGGGCCTCCGCGTGAGCTTCAACCGATGTTCCGAACATTTGTAATGCCAATCCTCAGGTCGATTGTAATGGGTTCGGATTTAATTGAGCGACGGCTCTATAGAATTGCGAGCAAGGGCGAGTCCGTCGTGGAAGAGGCAATTGGTCAAGCCGTGCTTGCGATTCCGGGCATCGAGCTTGGCTACTGCGCCCGTGTTGCCGAAGTCGATGTGCGTATTGTTGGGGACGCAAAGGCTATCCAACAGGCTGACGCTATTATCACATCCGCGCTGGGATCATCGATTTTTTCTGCAGCCGAGGAGACGCTGGAAGAAGTCGTTGTGAAGCTGATGACGCAGCGCGGTCAAACACTCGCGGTTGCAGAATCCTGCACAGGTGGGCTGCTGGCCAATCGTATTACAAATGTGTCTGGGGCTTCAGCGGTTTTTCTGGCCGGTTATGTCTGTTATTCAAACCAGGCCAAAGCGGACATGCTCGACATCGAGCCGCAGCTGATCGACGAACAAGGTGCAGTCAGCGAGCAGGTGGCGCGAGCCCTGGCCGAACATGCGCGCGCGAGGGCAAAATCGCATTACGCGCTTTCCACGACAGGTATTGCCGGACCGGGCGGTGGTTCACAAGACAAGCCAATGGGAACCGTCTATATCGGGTTCGCATCGTCGCGTGAAACGATCGCGAACAAGCTTTTCTTTCCAACAGACCGCGAAACTTTTAAGCAGATTACCACTCAGGCCGCATTGGAATTACTCCGCGGCAAGTTGCTTTAAAGCGAAGACGGCTCTCGCTAGTCGACTACATCTACTGACGTGCCAACTTTCGCGTAGTCATAAAACAATTTGGCTCCGTCAACGGATTCACGAATGCACCCATGCGAGGCCGGATAGCCAGGCAAAATCCCAATGTGCATCCCCACGCCTTCGCTGGTGAGACGAAGGAACCATTTCATCGGCGCGCCCGCAAAGTGCGTCCCGCTCGGCGCGGAATCGCTGCGCGCGCTAACCCCGGCACGTACGATCCGGCCGGAACCGTCCACAAAATCGCCATAAAGGCTTGAGTGATGATTGGCGTCTTTTTCCATCACGTTGAAGTGTCCCCTTGGTGTCTCGTGCCCGCGTCTGCCGGAAGAGATTGGGCCGTCAGCCACAACTTGGTCACCGATCATAAGGTAAGCGCGTTGTTTCGAAATCGATACAACGATTCGCGTGTTGTCGGGCGTTGCCTGTCTGAGCAAGGATTGATTCACCTTAAGCGGCTCCTGTCTTAAAATGTACGTCGCCGCTTTTCGCATCGGCGGCGGTGTAGGGCTGGGCCTGCGCGGCTTCGGTCCCAGGTGAAATTGACCGTTCGCGGAGGAGACGATCGCACCAAGCAAAACAAACCGAATTAAGGTCGAAATTCGCATGAATCAGCCGCCATTGTAGCTATTTACTCGCCGAATCCAACCAGATAACCATCGCGATTCGTGACGGTCGGGCGGAGAGTTTTGGACACGCTGAGTGAGTACCGCTTTTGCGGCTCGCGCGAATTCATCAACCGCGTCCGTGTCCGAAGTGCCGTGCATCGCTTCAAGGACTTGAAGCAAGCCCCAGCCCCGCCCCTTGTAACGCTCGGTAGCCAACACGCCTTCTCCTTTGAAATTCACGTAATCGATCAACGCGTAACAGCCCTGCGGAGTCCTGGCCACGCGTTCGAATTGCTTTTGAACGTTCGTTCGATCGCCAGGCGCCGCTTCGGCGAGCATTTTTGGCAG
>DASREH010000131.1:0-31850 GCA_035652195.1 Candidatus Udaeobacter sp.
CATCCAGCAAGCCAGTGAGAAGCCGGCGCCGAAGCTGCGCACGCTGATGCCGGGCTTGGACAAGGATCTGGAGACAATCTGCGCGAAGTGTTTGGAGCGCGAACCTGGAGCGCGTTATCGCTCGGCTGGTGATCTGGCCGAAGATCTGGAACGGTGGCTGGAAGGGCTTGACATTATAGCGCGTCCTGTGTCGCCCCTGGCGCGCGGGTGGCGCTGGACAAAACGCAATCCAGTTGTTGCGGGAATGGCAGCGCTATTGCTGATTTTGGGATCAACAGTTGGAGCGATGATTTGGAACGGCGAAATGGCCACTCCAAGTGCGCCGAGCGGCATAGCGGTTCTTCCGTTCGAGAGTCTCAGTTCCGATAAAGACAACTCGTTTTTTGCTGATGGCATTTACGATGGTGTTTCCACCAAGCTGGCGAAGATGGCCAACCTAAAGGTGATCAGCCACAATAGCGTAGCGAAATATCGCGGCGCACGGAACACGCAGGAAATTGGCCGCGCCCTCAACGTCGGATACGTGCTTGAAGGGAGTGTACGCAGGGATGCGGGCAGGATTCATCTTAACGCGCAGCTAATCGATACGCGCACGGACGCACACGTGTGGGCACAAGAATACGATCGGGATTTGAACGACGTGTTCACCCTGCAAACCGAGATCGCGCAAAAAGTCGCAGATCAACTCGGGACCGAAGTTTCATCCACTGAGAAAGCAGCCATCGAGGAACCACCCACAACGGATCTTGTTGCCTACGACGCTTATTTGCGGGGTAAAGACCTCGTGAATGGGATTGCATTCAGCATGCGCGCAAAAGAAGACTTATTCCAGGCGGTGCAATTGCTAGAACAGGCAATCGCCCGCGATCCGTTGTTTTTCCTGGCGTATGGCGAGCTGGCCGGCGCGCACGACCGGATCTATTTTCTCGGTTACGATCATACTGATGCGCGGCTTAAGCTTTCAGAAGCAGCGATCCAATCGCTCCGGCGGTTGCGACCTGACTCGGGAGAAACACATCTGGCTATTGCTCAACATCTTTATTGGGCTTATTCCGACTACGATCGCGCACGAGCTGAATTAGTTATCGCGCGTCGTACCCTGCCCAACGAATCACGAATTCCTCTTCTGACCGGCTACATCTATCGCCGGCAGGCGCAATGGGAGAAATCCATCGAGGAGATGAACAATGCCTTGGTGCTTGACCCGCGCGATTTTTCCATTCTCCAGCAGATCGCGATCACTTATGGAGGTCTGCACCGTTATAAGGAGATGGCAGAGACCTTGGACCGAGCGTTGGTTATAGCTCCTAAAGATATTCCAACTCGAATATGGCGCGCTTGGGTTGATCTCGAATGGCACGCGGACCCGAAACCGCTACATGCCGCAATTGAGACCGTCCTGGCGGAGGACCCGAACGCGGCGGCATATGTCGCTGAAAAACGTCTCGCCCTTGCATTGCGCGAACGCGATCCTGCTGCGGCCAAGCGCGCAATTGCGGCGATGCCCCTTGACGGTGGTGAATGCTACGATGATAACATTCCTTTCCCCAACAGCTGGTGCGAAGGTCTTGCCGCCCGGCTCCGCGGCGATGTGACAGCAGCGCGAGCCGCATTCATGAACGCACGGACAGAGCTTAAAGAAAAGCTGCGCGAGCAACCCGATTACGCGGCGGCGCTCTGCGCCCTTGGCGTGGTCGACGCCGCTCTCGGAAATAAAGAAGAAGCCATTCGTGAAGGCGAACAGGCGGTCAAGTTGCTTCCAACGACCAAAAGTGCCGCCGAGGGAGCATTGTTAATGAAAAATTTAGCGATCATTTATGCGTGGACAGGCGAGAAGGACCGCGCAATGGAACAATTGCGCGAAACGGCAAAACTGTTTAGCGATCTGAGTTACGGGCATTTACGTCTTCATCCGCTTTGGGATCCGTTGCGAGGCGATCCTCGCTTTGAAGCGATCGTTAGTTCGCTGGCGCCAAAGTAGCGGTTCCCGCCATTACGTTCGAGGGTGGGCACCGAGGCGCGCACTACAAGCGGCCACAACAAGTTCAAGTCCGGTTCGCACAGACGAGTTTGTCGACCATAAGACACAGGAAGCTGAATTTTCGTCGTCAAGGTCCGGACTTCGCGAACTGGCGCCCGTGGAGCTTTGATTAGGGGCTGTTGCTTGTTGAGGCCCGACTCTCTCCGCCGTGCTAGGTGAATCCCTACAAATCCCCGAGGCGTTTCACCAACTTGACCGGTCAGGACTCCGATGCAACTATCAAATTTTTTTGATTTTTTAAGTTGACAGGCATTCACATCGCCTGTAACGGTCGCAACTTATGAAAAACCTCCAAGCTGGAATCACCGCGCGCTTGGTCGCTGCGATGCTGGTAACCGTGGCCGTTATCGGTCTCAGTGCCCTTGCAATGCATGCACCTGCCCAGAATCAAAATTCAGTGGATCGCGGCCTGAAAAACGTTCAGACAGATAAAACCACCCTTTTCTATGCCGATAACAGAGCGAATCGAAGTTTCTGCGTAGAAATGGTTCTGCCCGGAACCGTCGAGAGCAAGGCTGCGACTGAGCACCTGAAGTTCGTGGCAGCGACACTCTAAACCTGCTGCCAGGCTAACGAATTAACAGGCCAGTCCCGAAGATTTCGGGGCTGGCCGTGTTGTGTACGCGCGGCTCACAAAAGAGCTCCAGGACCTGCTCAACGACGGACATCGTCCGGCGCTGCCGCGACTGAAGGTCGCGAACAGAAATTGCAAGGTTCTCGCCCTCCAAACGCTTGGTAACTAGCTAACGATCCTTGATCCACGTCGTTGCTGAAAGCGCGCTGCTGCGATCGTAACGTGGCGGAACATCGCCGCCTTTCCAAGACTATCGTCGGTTAATAGCGGGTTGGTTGCCGCTCGTGTCGAAAGAGCGGCGCGAGGTTGAACACGAAAGCTTTCGCTGGGTGGCTCGCTTTCGATTTAGGGTTCCGTGAAAAGGTTGGTTGGTGGTCGCGAACCGAAAGTCCGCAGAACGATCGCAGGCAAAAAAGACGAATAATCGGAGTAAAACTTTATTTCTCTGGTTGCCTTTTGATAAAAACCTCAGTGATCATCGATATCACTCACTCAATGACTGCGAAATGCGTTTACGCTGTCTGGTTCGTCGCACATTTCATGCTAATTACGGCCGTTTGCTTTGCTGGGGTATTCTCCTTGATCGCGGCAGGCTCGACCATGTTACCCGCTGCATTGGACCAATATGCCAGTAAGGCCGAGTTGGTCGCTGCGGCGCTTCTAGGGAAACAAGCCCGTGCCTCAAATCCTTTCAGGCGCGCTATCGCTACCTATCTGCATTTTGCCGGTATACAGGCGGGATACACTTTTTTCGCACCGAACGTTCCCGGTTATCACAAGCTAACCTTCGAACTTTATTACCAGGATGGACACGTAGAATACGAGTCTCCGCACGTGAGCGGAAAGGCTGCTGCTCTTCGTTTGGATAGCTTGTTGGATCGCCTGGCAGACGAACGCTACGAGCCCATCAGGGAGGTGGTGGCCAAGATGCTTGCGCTCGCTGTATGGCGAGAGCGACCTGACGTGAAGAAAATCCGCGCGACCTTCGGCACCGTTACCTCGCCTGGCATTCGTGACTTTGAGCATGGCAAAGGCGAATCCTTTCAGCCCATGTTCAGTTACGATTTCAGTCTGCGGGAAGAGTGATGGCAAAGAGCATGGAGCTCATCGGGCAGTGGAGAAGCCGTTCCTTATCTGTTCTTCGCACCTTCCTTCACTTTCTCTTTCCTCCGCAAACAGACAAGTGGCTCGGCGCGCTCCGCGTTGGCGTAGGGCTGGTAGTGATCGTGTACGCGCTGTTCTTAACAAATGACTGGCATTATCTGTTCGCGAGCACGGGCAAAGGTCTGGTGAGCCGAAGTCTGGGAGAGGCGATTACATCGTTCGATAGTCCGTTCATTCCAACGCTTGGATGGCTTGTTGCGCTTGGCAATTACGTTCACATCGGCGAGGACGCCGTACTTTCCATCGCCTGGGCCAGTTTGTTGTGCATGGGAGTGTTGTTGTTGATTGGCCTCTTCTCCCGCCCGGCTGCAATCATTGCCTGGTTCCTGCATCTCTGTGCAGCTGAAAGCGGTGGGTTGTTTGCATATGGGGCCGACAACTTCATGACCACAGCGCTTTTTTATTTGATGTTATCACCGTTGCCAGACCGCTACTCACTCGATCATCGGCTGCTGGGAACGAGACTAAAGGATTCGCGCCTTCTGGGTTTTTGGCGGCGCGTGTTGCAGGTGCACATGTGTTTCATTTACTTCATCGGTGGCTTGGCAAAATGTCTCGGCAGCGGCTGGTGGGATGGCTCCAATCTCTGGCTGTCGCTGACCCGGCCGCCTTTCAACCTTGTTTCACCGGATCTTCTCATTCGATTCAAATACGCGTTGCCGATCCTGGGAATTTCGATCTGTCTGATTGAGCTTGGTTATCCATTTTTTATTTGGATCAGGAAAACGCGTTTGGTTTGGCTGGTTTGTATTGTGGCAATGCATGTCGGCATCGGACTGGCGATGGGAATGTACCTGTTCGCGCTGGTGATGATCGTTTTGAATCTTGCTGCGTTTGGTATCGGAACGAGCAGCCCGCGGTCCGTTGCTTCCCAGGCCGCTCCGAATGGCCATATATGAGAGTGACGCGTCGACGCGATTACCCGGCACTGCGGCCGTTGCACAAAATTTCAGCCGAGTCGGAAGCGCACGTCGCGAATGGTTCGGCCACCGAAACGCTGTTTTAATTTTCGCAAAATTTCGGACTTGGAAATCTGTTCGAGTTCATAGTGCAAGGCGGGCTGCAGGACACGCACGTAAAGGACACCGCCGCGCAATGCTACCGGCGCCGAATGCGTAGCAATAAATTCACCGACGATTTTCCCCCAGGCATCGATTACTTCCGTTTCGTGCAGGCGCTCGCGCAAACCCAGGCGTTGCATCACTTTCGGGACGAGTTCGGCCGGGGACTGCCACCGATCGCCTCGCGATTTTCTTTCGGGAAGACCGCGCCATTCTGCGATGACGGCGGCTCGAAGAGAAGGGTTCATCTGCAAGGTGAATTGTGATTCGCAGTTCTTGATTCCGGCATTACGAGCCAGCGCTTAAGCAAATCTCTCAATGCGGAGCGTCAGTATTTTCGCCGCATATGGCTTGGCAGAATGTTTAATTCGGTACGGTACTTGGCCACGGTACGTCGCGCGATGGGGATACCGCGTTCGCTCAGGATCTCAACAATCTCATTGTCGCTCAAGGGTTCGTTGCCATCCTCACGCTTGACCAGATCCAGAATCGCTTCTTTCACACTGGTGTTGCTTAACGATTGGCCGCTTGCCGTCTGATAGCCGGGCGTAAAAAAATATTTCATCTCAAATACGCCTTGCGGAGTCGCGATGTATTTGCCGGATACGGCCCGGCTGACGGTAGTCTCATGCACGCCCACAGCCTCGGCGACCTCCGCCATCGTCATCGGCTTCAAATGCGACGGTCCATGCTCGAGAAAATCATGCTGCCTGGCAACAATCTGCTCTGCAATGTTAGAAATCGTCTGCTGGCGTTGATGAATGGAGCGAATCAGGAATTTTCCGCTTCGAATTTTGTCGCGGATGTAATCCTTAACTTCACTGCTTTGGGTGTTGCCTGACGCAATGATGTCCTTGTAAAGATTGCTGATTCGCAAATGCGGAATCTGCTCATCGTTCAAACTGATTTGATACTCGCCGTCCACCTTCTCGACTGTCACGTCCGGTAGAACATAGTTTTGCGGCGCAGCTGCAAACACCTGCCCGGGGCGTGGATTCAATCGGCCAATCTTGTCAGCTGCACTTTGCACATCCTCCACGCTGATCCCCATCCGACGCGCGATATCGGGAAAGCGACGCCTGCCCAAGTCCTCCATATGTTCCGACACAATTTTATGTTCCAATGTGTCTTCCTTTCCCTCTCGCTTCAGTTGGATCAGCAAACACTCGCGTAAATCACGGGCGCCGACTCCTGGTGGGTAAAATCCCTGGATCAGCCCTAGCACCCTCTCGAAATCTTCTTTGGCGATGCCTGAGTTGAGCGCCATTTCTTCCGGCGTGCTTTGGAGAAATCCGTTATCGTCAATGTTGCCGATAATTAGCTCTGCTGCCTTCCGATCTGTCGCGTTCAGAACCGTCTGATCCAGTTGGCCCAGCAGGTTTTGTTGAAGCGTTTCCTGGACAGCAATGGAATCGAAAAAAAATTGTCGCTTGTCTTTGGCTTCTCGCGACCTTCGAAACCCATCCGCGCTTGAGTTGGCGGATTGCGCCATGTAGTCGCGCCACTCCTCATCCAGGCTCGCGAGCTTTTCGAATTCGTTTTCAAACTTCTCGTCAACAGGAACGTCCGGTTCACTCTGCGCATCAGATACCGGTTCGTCCGGCAATTCTTCGAGAACGGGATTTGTCTCCATTTCCTGCTGAACAAGGTTTCGCAGTTCAAGCAACGGAGTTTGCAATACGAGCAGACTTTGTTGAAGCTGGGGCGAGAGAACCTGCTGCAGGGCAAGGCTCTGCCCTTGAAGAAGTCGGGCCTGCATACCTTGTCCAGCCATACGGCGATTTTACCGATGCAGCGAGTGGCGAGCAAGCAATGGCTTTGCCGTACTACCCGCTAACAACACCTGCGATGGGCTACGTAGATGTTCTTGGCGTTCGCTGAATCAGGCCGGTGATCGTTCTTCACCGGTTGCGAGATGATTTACATCCTTCCCATCAATCATCATCCAATTGATCTCCCGGTCGAAGGCTACGATTTCTTCGAATAAATTCCTGCCTCCTTGGCAGGGAACGGCAATAAGATCGGCTCGAAGCCCGGCGCTAATGCGACCAATGCTGTCTTGTTGATTTAGCGCTAACGCCGGATTCACCGTCACCATTTCTAAAATGTTCCGCGGTGATGTCCCAGGTTCGCTACGCTGAAACGCTCGCATTTCTTCAAATAAGTTCAGGTTTTCGTTACTAGCGAGGCTGTCGGTTCCCAGGGAAACATTAAATCCAAGGCGAGTCAGCCGTTTGAATGGAAATGGGCTGTGAGCGAAATAGCGGTGACTTCGCGGCGAATGCACGACATGAAATTTAGGGGTCGTTTGTACCAGCAACTGGAGATCGGTTTCGGTCAATTCGTTCAGGTGCGCGACGAGCCACTCCGGCGCGGCGTAGCCCGTTGGAGCGCCACTGGTGCGGGTGGCGCCGACGAATAACTCCAACGGCGTCTTATTTCCACAATCATCCATATTACGCCCGATACTTTCCATAAATGCGTAAAGGGGACCCGATGCATCGCGAAACATTTCCATTTCCTCACTGGACTCGGCCAAGTGCGTTGTGAGCAGAAAGTCCGACCCGGCTTTCTCACACCCTTGATATAAATTTTTGGACGCCGTGAAGAGCGCATGAGGCGCTAATCCCTGATTTGGCGTGTCCTTCAGTGCCTCGACTGCAAAATCGACAAGTTCATTGGCGCGCTCGGGTGAGCGAACGTCAATTAATTCGGCGAACCACCACACACGTACCGGCGCGGTCGGGATCTGCCGAACCAATTCGGGAAAAGCAGTCAGGTTGGCGATACATGTTGTGCCAAATCTCTTCGCCTCTGCCAATCCTTCCGTAATCGACGCGAGATAATCATCCAGCGAAAGTTTTGATTTCTCATCATTGATCGCCCGGATCCACGTCGTAAATGATTTCGGCGGCGATATTTTTCCGCGCAAACAGGTGTAATCGAGATGACAATGGGCGTTAATCAGACCGGGCAAAAGCGCTTGCTCACCGAGATCCATGACCTCGTGGTCCGAATGGCATCTGGAGATCTCCGGGAACCGTCCGACGTCCACGATTCGGTTTCCGGAAATTGCGACCGCGCCATTTTCAATGGGCGTTCCATTCATGGTGACGACCGTGTGCGCCCGAATGATCATTCGGCTTTGACTGCGTTGCGGCACGCCGCCACTAAAAGATTGCACCCTTCCTGACAAAGCAATGGAATTGTGGTTGCGGTCGCCTTCGCCGCAGTAGTTGTAGCAAAAGCAGATCCCTGAACTCGCCCAGAGGCTTGGACTTGGTCCCATGCCGGATCAAACTTCTGCGCTGGCAGCTTTGTTGTAGCCGGTGCGCCCGATTGATCGCGTTTCCATAAGATCGTTCGGAGACAGCCACCATCCGACCGGCAGAAATCCGCTACTACCCGATCAATCTGCGCATCTGAAATTTTCGCAGCGATACGGTACATGCCGGATTGGCGATCCAATGTTTCACGAAGAGGCGTGGTGTGAAGCCGGCCAGCCTGCCAGGCTGCCAGGACTGCCAGTCTGCCGGAATAAAAATTGTCGAGAGCAGCTTTCAACTCTTCCGGGGAATCAAGCTCCAGGCGCCAACCGTGTCGCAGGTTTGGCGCGGTCTTTAGCGGCCGATACCTTCCTTCGTCGTCGTATCTGGCGATATCGATGGCAGCTCTTGCGCCTCGGAATGTTTGCAATTGATGGTGTAGCCGGTCATCACGATGACGTAGCTCAAAACGGTTGTCGTTTTTTTGGACCAAGACCTGGCCGAAACAAAAAGGAACCAGCAGCATTGAGTCCGCCTTGCGGTCAATGAATCTCGAGAGCGGTGAAGCGCAACGTTGAGTGCGCGCCACGTTAATGCAAACAGTGCGCGATCAGGCCGCCAGCGCGTTCGAGAAATTCTCGATCTTCGTTGTCGAAAGCATTCAACTTGTCACTGTCGGCATCGAGCATGCCGAGAATCCGACTGTGTTCGTTACGCATCGGCACAATAATTTCGGACCGGGTGGTGTGAAACGCGGGCAAGTAACGAACATCTTTGTGCACGTCGCCTACGATAATCGGCTTGCCCGATTCCAGTGCGGCTCCACAGAGTCCTTGCTGAATTGGAAAACGAGGGTAGGCCGGTGGCTCATTGCCTGTATCCGCTAGGATAACGAATTCATCTTTAACGATTTTGTAAACTGCTACCCATCGATAGTTGCGAGCCGCGCGAATCATTTCGACGACTTGCCTCATCTGCTTTTGGTTGCAGCCTCCAGCCAGCGCAAATGCCCCGATCTCCTGCAGCTTTTTGCAAGTGGCTTCCTTCATTTGCGGGAGAGCAATCTTGCGCAAAAAGAAACGGAGCGCGAGAACGATTTTAACTTTTTGTCGTTCCCGCATGGTCGATGATGATTTCGGCGAATCCTGGGTCCGTGCCCAGGGATGGGGCGTAAAACAGCGACCGGTCCTGGATGCGATATGGGTTGTTCCGGAAAATCTCACCACGCGCGGTTTCTGAAGAAATCCCTGACCTCCCATCCGCGATTCCCATCAATCGCGGTATATCCTCATAACTGTGCAGCCCGTCCGAGATAAAAAACGGGACTACCACGACGTTTTCGGTTCTGGTCAATTTCAGCCAATCCGATATCACTGGCGGTTCTTCCATGTAAACATTCAGAACGTCGGCAAATTTTTCGAGCGCACGGATTTTTTCTGCCTCGCGCTTGGCAGCGACGGCACTGTTTTCATTCAAATCGGTCCCATGCGCCACGATCAGGAGGGTGGTGTCAGAAGGGTCAACGTTGGGCGCGACGTCCCTCGAGCGCTTAAGGAGTAATTCTGTCATCGCCGGATGATTTCCTACAGGCTCACAGTATGTCCACGTCTGGCCGTTCGAGCGTTTGGTCGTTCGGCCATTTAGCTCAAGCTCTCGCGGAATCACCGTCTGCGTGAAGTACCCTTCGCTAATAAAGTTTGGTACTACGAAAACTTCATGAATCGATTCCGGATCGAACAAGAAAAGGGCATCCCGCAAGCTTGGTTCCTCTTTCCAGAACGCGCACTGAACCTCTGCAAAAATTTTTCGTCGTCGAATCGCCTCGACATGGGCCAGCGTCGGCGCGCTGGAATCCGGATTCACCGTCGAGCCATGTGCGACAATGAGCAGTGCTGGCTTTGAGTTACGGGCCACGGAGAAACGCTCAACGGCAAAGGCGTGACGTTCAACATCCAATTAGTTGAGTGCCGGGCGTTGAGCGTTCAAGGTGGAACGTCTAAACTGAAGGATGAATTTCCGCACATACAAGAACACCGATCTGAGAGTCAGCGAAGTGGGCTTTGGCTTGTGGACGATCTCCACCGGTTGGTGGGGAAACTTCACTGAAGGCGAAGCGATCGCGCTGATGCACAAGGCGTTCGATCTTGGGATTACTCTATTCGACGCTGCCGATACCTACGGAAACGGGTTGAGTGAAGAATTGATCGCCAAGGCGTTCCCGAACCAGCGGGATCAAATCGCGATCGCCACCAAGGTCGGGTACGATTTTGTTCATTACGGCGAAGCGCGTGGACGCGGCCAGCGCGAAATCCCACAAGATTTCTCGCCCGACGCGATCACACGCGCGACCGATGCCGCACTGAAACGGCTGAAAACGGATCGCATCGACCTGCTCCAGTTGCACAATATCCGAATGGAGCAGGTTTATGACGACGCGCTGTGGGTCGCGCTCGACAAATTGAAAGCGAGCGGGAAAGTTCGCTACTACGGCATCGCGCTCGGCCCGGCGATTGGCTGGCTTTACGAAGGTGTGAATTGTATTCGCCAACGAGATGTCACCAGCGTGCAACACATCTATAACATTCTTGAGCAGCATCCTGGGCGCGCTATTCAGGACGCTGCCGATGATGATAAAGACGCCATGTTTCTTGTTCGTGTGACGCATTCGTCCGGGATGCTGGAAGGCAAATACACAGCGGAGACAACCTTTCCGCCGGGAGACCATCGGAGCCATCGTCCACGAAGCTGGCTGCTGAATGGAGTCAAAAAGGTTGAGCAATTGCGTTTTCTTGAGAACTCCGAGCGAACCCTCGGGCAGGCAGCGTTGCAATGGTTGCTGGCGGACGATCGGGTGGCTTCAACGTTGCCGAACATTTATAACGAAGAACAGCTGGTTGAGTTTGCCAAGGCGCCAGATTGCCCGCCGCTTACACAGGACGATATGGTGAAGATCGAAAGCCTGTATTCTGAGAATTTCGGAATCGAGGAAGCGCCCGCGAAGTTCAAGGGAACAATGGAGCTGGCGGAAGCAGCAACATAGAAAGGCCGGCGGCCGGACTGGCATTTGACCGCAACCGATTGAATGACCGAGGTCAGTCGCGGCGGCTGCAGCTAATCGGACTCGTCCTCCTGGTCCACCGGTTCTGCTCGCCGAATTTCCGGTTGCTCGCGAGCCCGACGCTGCCGCTCGCTGACAACGTGTTGGCCCTTGTAGATTTTTTTGAAGATGTCGGCGATCATCGGAGCGGCCGCTGAACCGCCGTGGACTTTGCTGCCGACGTCGCCTTCGTAAACAGCTGCAAAGGCGTACCGTGGTTGATCTGCTGGCACGAACCCTGCAAACCATGCCGCCGTGCGCTCCTTGTTTTTAGGTCCCCACTGCGCCGTGCCTGTCTTACCTGCCACTTCCGCGTTGTCGAGGCTGGCCTGGTGAGCGGTGCCGCCTGCGCCATTCACGACGTCGATCATTCCTGTGTGCACCTGGTCGAGCGTTTCCGTTGAGAGGTTCAACGTTCGTTTTGCTCGCACCTGATAGGCAGTCACGATTTGGTTATCGAATGTCTGCACCTGTTGTACCAGCCGGGTTTGATAGAACGTCCCGCCATTTGCCACGATGCCCATTGCCTGCGCCATTTGCAGAGGAGTGACCTGCGTATCTCCCTGGCCGATCGACATGTTTGCGATGTCGCCGTTCAGCAACCTGCGGCCGTGCGTTGCTTTCATGTAATCATCGTTAGGAACACGACCTTCCGCTTCTCCGCGCAAGGGAATCCCACATTTTGCGCCGAAACCCAGTTGTAATGCCCAATCGATAATTGCTTGCGCGCCGGTCCTGATGCCGACCTGATAAAACCACGTGTCGCATGATTCCGTCAATGCCTGCACAAAATTCAATGCGCCACGATTGGCTTTTTTCCAATTGTGAAACGTGACATTGCCGATTTGGATTGCCGGCACGCATTCATACCGGTCTTCCGGTTGAACGGCGTGGCTTTCGAGAGCAGCGATTCCAACCGCGATTTTGAACGTCGAACCCGGCGGATAAGAGGAGCGATACGCCCGGGGCAACAGTGGAATGTCTGGATCGGTTTGCAGAGCCTTGAGTTGCTCGGCTGAAATAGACGGAACAAATAGGTTTGGATCGTAGGTTGGCCACGAAGCCAAGGCGAGGATGTCGCCAGTGTTCGGATCCATGATCACGATGGCGCCGCGTTTCGCTTTTGCTTCAAGTGCTTTTTCGGCAAGTTGCTGAAGGCGCAGGTCAAGCGTAGTCACGACGTTATAGCCAGGTTCGGGCGGAGTAACCAATTTCTCCGAAGTCTTGCGACCATCCTTGTCAAAAGTGAGTTTGTATTCGCCATGTTTGCCCGTGAGCATTTCGTTGAACGTTTGTTCCAGCCCTTCGCGTCCCTCACTTTCAGGCCATAACGTTTCGTGATTGTCCACAATCCCGTCTGGATTTCGGCCGGTCTTGCCGGTGTAGCCGATAATTTGACCGGCGACTTTACCGTTCGGATAAACACGCACATAGATCGTCCGCACCATCACGCCTGGCGGAGGATTGTTTTTGATTTGTTCGTACTCTAATTGGCTGAGATTCGTCGCGATCTCCATCGGCATGATTCCCCTGTTATGGTAATGGCGAAGAATCGCCTCGTCGGAAACCTTGATTTTTCGGCCGATCAATCGGGCCGTCTTGTCGATCTTCTCCCTTGCAAAGGCGACTGCCTGCGGGTCGGAAAAATCAAGCGGTGTTGGAAAGTTGATGGCCAGATTGTAGCTAAGCCGGTTTTGCGCCAGCGGTTCGCCGTTCCGATCTGTAATCTGTCCACGCGGTGCCGGAACGTCGAGGATGTAAGTACGGGCAAGCTTCTGCGTCTCAAACGTAGGCACAATTGTTTCGCCCTCAGGTTGTGGACCAGGTGTGCCTGTCGCGGGGACGGCAGATGGCGCCAGAGCCTGTCCGAACGAAGAACCTGGCGGTGCCTGGATCAAGAAGGCGAGCCACAAGCCGCCTAAAGTTGTCCAACGTGACTTCATTCGAAAAGCGATGCTAAATCTACCGGCGAATCAATGTTTTTGCAGGAACTGATGCACATCTTCAGCCAACTTGCGGCCAATTCCTTCAGTTGACGCGATTTCGTCCACTGTCGCTTTACGCAGGCGACTTACGGAACCAAACTTTCGCAACAGCAAGTTCTTGCGGTTCTGACTTACGCCGGGGCAATCGTCCAGAATGCTTTCACCAACCCGTTTTTTCATGAGCAATTGGTGATATGCATTGGCGAAGCGATGTGCCTCATCCCGAATACGCTGGAGCAAACGCAAAGCGCCCGAATCCATTGGGAGCTGCAAAGGAAGCGCTCGACCGGGGCGATAAATCTCTTCCCGTTCCTTGGCCAGGCCGATGATGGGAAGATCGTGTAAGCCCAAACGCTGTAATTCGCGGCATGCCGCTGACAGTTGACCCTTCCCACCGTCCACAATGATTAGGTCCGGTAACCGGACGGCAACGAAGCTTGTGTCATTTGAAGTCGAGATTGCAGGGGAAGCACTCTGGTTGCCGTGCAACTCTTCGGCAACCTGCGCGGTTACCCTGCAACGCTCCACTGCATCGAAAGCATTCTCCTGCGAGAACTCTGCCGCGTCGGCATTTGCGTTGCTTGCCTCCAGCAGAACGCGCGAATACCTGCGCCGCACAACTTCCGCCATGCTCGCGAAATCGTCCTGGCCCGCGACTGTTCGCACGCGATAACGGCGGTAATTGTCCTTATCAGGAACGCCATCCCGAAAGCAAACCATCGAAGCAACGACGTGCGTGGTGGAGATATTTGAAATATCAAAACATTCCATCACCCGCGGGGTCCTCGCCAATTGCAGCGCATCTGCCAGCGCTTGGACGTCTGCCATCGGATCAATCGTGCTCGGCAGACTGCCCCGTGTAAATCGACGCATTGGTCTGGTGGTGTTGCGCAGATCTGCAATCATGTTGCGCAGTTCGGCTGCTTTCTCGAAATCCATTTTTTTGGCCGCTTTCCGCATTTCCTCTTCCAATGTCCCGATCATTTCCCTCGATTTTCCCTCCAAAAACTCAGCGGCTTGAAGGACTCGCCCCCGATATTGCTCCGCGTTGATCTCACTTAAACGCACCGGCACCTGATAGGTCGCTGATTTCAACTCGCGCTCGGTGGGCGAGCCTCGTCCAAACGTCAGCACACCGAATTTTTTTCGCATGAAATTCAACGTTTGCCGCAATGCCCCGGCATGCGCATAGGGGCCGAAGTAGCGGCTGCCGTCGTCTTTTTTGAACCGGGCCAGCCGAAAACGTGGCCACTCCTCGGAAAGATCGACCCTGACCAGAAGGAACCGTTTGTCGTCGCGAAAAGAGACGTTATATCGTGGCCTGTATTCTTTGATTAGTTTGCCTTCGAGCAAAACCGACTCCGCTTCGCTGCGGACTGTGTGGGTCTCAAAATCCCATGTCGCGTCGAGCAGGGCGCGCGTTTTCAAGTCGGCCTGGGCTAGCTTGGACGGCAGAAAATAGGAGCCCACTCGCTTTCGCAGGTCTCGCGCCTTGCCGACGTAAATCACGCGGTTAAATCGGTCCCGCATCAAATACACCCCTGGCTTGTGCGGAACTTCATGTACCTTCTTCAGCAGATCCGGCTTCTCTTTCGTTACCACAGCCATTCGGCTGCAAATCTACGCGATAAGGAGAAATCCGAAAATGCAAGCCCTGCGGCGCGGTGGGACACGCGTACAACAAAGCGCCCGCGGGATCCCCCGCGGGCGCCTCTGGTTTTATGGCAATGACTTGTAGTTAATGTCTTGTCGTCGTTGTCGTGGTCGTTTCTTCGTGTTTGATAACTCTCGGCGGCTGACTCAATACCACTTTACGCACCAGCACGCGGTCGCCGACGTTGGTGTAATAGATGGTCGCCGGCATGTCTGGCCGAACTGCTGACCAACTGACAGTGCGGCCTTCAGGATCTACCACGGTAGTATCACGGGTGTAGTAATACCGCGTTGGCGCTGCTTCCGGTGTTGACCGGAACATGAAGTAATCCGAATTCGGTGTGTAGGTGACAATTGTGCCAGCACTGCTCGTTGTTGTTTGTTGAGTGGTAGTCGTGCCCGCTACGGGGTCGGTCGTCGTTGTTGTAGTGGTAGTCTGTGCCACCGCTAGCCCTAACCCGGCCGCGCAGGCAAATGTTGTTGCCAATAATTTTGTTAATCTCGTTTGTTTCATATTTGTCTCTCTGCTTTGATTGAATGGATGTTTTTCGCTGCTTATTTGTCCACCCGCATCACGGTGGAGTTTTTTCAGTTATGCCCTCATATCGTAAATTCCGGCTCACCTGGTCGCATTCACTGGCCTAACCCCTTTTGTTTGAACAAGCTAAGATAGAACGCCCACCATGCAGGCTTTACCCGGTTTTCGCGATTTCCTCCCAAACGACTGCGCGTTCCGTAACTACATTTTTGCGCGTTGGCGTGAAGTGGCGCGGCGTTACGGCTTCATCGAATGGGACGGTCCTATTCTTGAATCGACTGAGCTCTATAAAAAAAAGAGCGGCGCAGAAATCGTCGATCAACTCTTTAACTTTAGCGATAAAGGTGATCGCGAGGTCGCGCTGCGCCCGGAACTTACGCCCACGCTGGCGCGTGTGGTCGCCGCGCACGAGCGCGAATTCAAAAAGCCGCTTAAGTGGTTCTCAATCGGCCAATTTTTTCGCTACGAAAAACAACAGCGCGGCAGGTTGCGCGAACATTTTCAACTCAACTGCGATATTATCGGCGAAACGAACTCTGCCGCCGACGTCGAGCTGGTGGCGCTTTGCATTGATATCCTTCGGAGGTTCGGCTTCACCGAGAAAGATTTTGTGGTTCGAATTAGCGACCGGCGTTTCTGGACGGGGTTTCTGAGTGAGAAAGGCGTCTCCGCGGATCGATGGGATGAAGTGCTGCAGGCAATTGACAAATCAGCACGTGAACCGCGCGCGAAAACAGAGGAGAAGCTTGGAGAACTGGCTGGTCCAATCTTTTCGATCCTTGAGGGCGGCGGTAACGATCGAAATCTGGATCAACTTGCGGAAGGTCTTCGCCAACGAGGACTTGATGAGTACGTGGCCATTGATGTCGGAATTGTGCGCGGGCTGGCTTATTACACCGGCGTTGTGTTCGAGGTGTTCGATCGGGCCGGGAAATTCCGCGCGATAGCCGGTGGCGGTCGGTACGACAATTTAATCGCGCAGCTGAGTGACAACGCGCAGTCGATGCCGGCACTTGGTTTTGCCATGGGCGATGTGGTGTTGGGTGAGCTCATCACTGAGACATCTCATGCGCGTGAGAAGCTCGAGAATGCAATAAGCCGGGACCAAAAAATCGACATCTATGTTGTCATCGCAAAAGAACAGCGTCGCGGAGATGCCCTGACCCAAATTCAACAACTTCGCGATCGAGGTTTTCGTGTGGATTATCCGCTGACAAGTGAAAAGGTTGGCAAACAATTTCAAACCGCAGAGCAACTTGGCGCTCGCGTGGCAATCTTGTTCGGTGATGAGTGGCCGCAGGCAAAGGTCAAGAACCTGGCCACACGCGAAGAATCTTTAATTCACCACGCGGAGTTACTTGCGCACTTGCAAGCGCAATCCAGCTTGTCATCCTGAGCGCAATGAAATGGAATCCATGGTTGCACCATCGGATTCCCGATCGCGCTCCGAACGAGAATAAACATGTATCGCACGCACGATTGCAATTCACTTCGTAAGAGTGACGTGGGCAAGCAAGTGGCGCTGGCGGGCTGGGTCAATGTTACACGCGACCATGGAGGAGTGATCTTCATCGATCTGCGTGACCGCGAGGGCCTGACGCAAATCGTGTTTCGGCCCGAGGAAAATGCCGATCTTGCAAAGCAAGCGCATACGTTGCGCAGTGAAGACGTGATCCAGGTTTCGGGCCGCGTTGCTCCGCGGATTCCTGGCAGCGAAAATCCGAATCTCGCGACGGGAGAAATCGAGATCATTCCGACCGAACTGAAGATTCTCAATCGCGCAGACGATTTGCCCTTTCCGATAGACGCTGATCCGCACAACGAAGATTTGCGGATGACGCACCGATACTATGATCTGCGCCGTCCACGCTTCGCGCGCAATCTTCGATTGCGGCACATCGCTGCAAAAGCGACGCGTGATTACCTCGACAGCCAGGGATACGTGGAGGTGGAAACGCCGATCCTTTCCAAGAGCACACCGGAAGGGGCCCGCGATTTTTTGGTGCCAAGCCGAATCACGCCCGGGAGGTTCTATGCCCTACCACAGGCGCCTCAGCAGTACAAACAGCTTCTGATGGTCGCAGGCGTCGAGAAATATTTCCAAATCGCGAAATGCTTTCGCGATGAAGATTTGCGAGCCGACCGGCAACCCGAGTTTACCCAGATTGATATCGAAGCCTCATTTGTCACGCGAGAGGACATTTTTGCCGTCACTGAAGGCATGCTCGCGGCAATCTTCAAGGCGACACGCAACGTTGAGATCCACACCCCATTTGATCGACTCACATATCGTCAGGCGGTTGATCGGTATGGCAGCGACAAACCAGATCGCCGTTTTGGGATCGACCTGGTCGATCTTGGCGAAGTCTTTCGCGAGAGCAGTTTCAAGGTTTTCCGCAGCGCGCTCGACTCTGGCGGTGTAGTCAAGGCGATTAACGCGAAAGGGTTCGCCGGATTCACCGTCGGTCAGGCCGATGAATTGACTCAGCTCGCAAAATTATATGGCGCGAAAGGCCTCGCCTTTATCAAAATCGAAAATGGCCAATGGAAATCGCCTATCGTGAAGTTTTTCTCCGAAACGGAAAAGGAAGCGCTCCGTTCGAAACTGCAGGTCGAGGAAGGCGACTGCATCTTCTTCGGGGCAGACAAATGGGAAATTGCTTGTGAAGTGCTTGGACGATTGCGGTTGCGCATCGCCGAGATGCAAAAGCTCAACCCCTCGGGAAAGGTTTTGGATTTCCTCTGGGTCATTGACTTTCCTCTGTTTGAATGGAGTCCCGAAGAGGAAAAGTGGAACGCGATGCATCATCCATTTACGCGGCCCAAAGCGGAGGACATTGCGCTTTTCAATGAAGGAAAGTTTCGCGAGGTACGCGCCGAAGCATACGACGTCGTTCTTAACGGAGTGGAGATTGGCGGAGGCAGCATGCGAATCTACGAGCCGGATCTTCAGGATAAGATGTTTGAAGCTCTCGGAATCAGCCCGGCAAACCGCCAGACACAATTTGGCCACTTGCTGAGGGCACTGCGTCTTGGCGCCCCGCCACATGGTGGAATTGCGTTCGGGCTGGATCGACTGGTCATGCTGATTGCCGGCGAGCAAAGCATTCGCGATGTCATGGCGTTCCCGAAAAACAATCGGGGTATCGATCTTATGTCGAGTTCACCCGCAGAAGTTGACCCTCGGCAGCTGCGCGATTTAGGAATCAAACTAGCAAAAGAGAAGAACGCAGGTTCCCAGTGATTTGATTTGCCGCTCCACGGGTCCTGCGGAGTTCGCTGACTTTCGCGAATAACTACTTTCGGCTAATAGCCCAGTGCTGTTTTTCGCTCGTTCGCCGTAGGCAACGGATCCTTTTTCGCTGTGATTGCCTCTGCGCCAGAGTCTTTCAGTTGATGAGCTTGAGTGGCGTTGAATTCGATATCCTTCATGAATTCCGGTGGAAGATCCGGCTCCGCGTAAATGGCGTGCACCGGACATACGTCCACACAGGCCATGCAATCAATGCACTCTTCCGGGTGGATCACCACCTGGTTTTCCAATTCATAGAAGCACGCAACCGGGCACACCTCTACGCAGTCTGTGAATTTGCATCCGTCACATTTGTCCGTCACTACATGAGCCATAGAATTTCGAAGGTTGACGATGTGTAAAAAGACCAGCCTTACACGTCAAGCAATTAGCGATGGGATCATCGATCAATTCTTTGTTTGTTGTTTCCCGACTAGACCGGTTGCGGTGGGTGATGTTCGCGGCCGGTCCGGAATAAAATCGCAACCAGGAACGTTACGATAGTGCCGAAGCAAATCCACCACGGGAATTCCATCAGAGGGAGCCAGGTCGGCTGGGTGTAAAGCTGGCCACCGAAAATTCCGGCAATGTTGTTGGGTAAACCACTCAAAATCGCCACGACGATAAAACCAATGATCATCGCGGCCATATTACCCAAATCATTGCCGCGCGATTTGGTTAACATGCCAGCCAGGAAAATGCCCAGTACCGATCCGTAGGTGTAACCATAAATGCTGATCACAATGGGAATGATTCGCACCTTAGGATACACGATGACGAGGTAAGCGGTTGCGGAAGCGACTACGATCATCAGCACTGAGAACCAGATCGTGGCCCAGCGAACGGCGCGAAGACTTTGTTCGCTTGTCGAGGATGGATTGATGTACGGTTCATACCAGTCCCTGGTGAAACTCGTAGCCAATGCGTTGATGGCTGTGCTGAGTGATCCCATTGCGGTTGCGAAAATACCGGCAATGAGCAGGCCGCGCAGACCGACCGGCATTTCGTACAGAATGTAATGGCAGAAGACCTCGTTCGGAGTCTTTGGCAACGCCGGGTCTTGGTGCGTTTGATAAAAAACCCAGAGGAGCACGCCGATACTCAGAAACGTGAACGCAATTGGGATATCCGCCAGGCCCGACATGATCAGCGAACGCCGGCTCCGTCGAATATCCGGTGCGGTTAACATGCGCTGGACCATATCTTGATCGGTTCCGTGGGTGGCCATGGTCATGAAGGTTGAGCCGATCAAGCCTGCAAAAATGGTGTATTCGACTGCGAACATCCCTTTCCATTTTGCCCATCCATGTTTGGTTGGATCCAACCCGGTGGTGAAGAAATCCGAAACGCCGAAGCCACCGTGACTTTGTACGATCTGATGAAACCCGCCGGGGATGGCGAAATAAAGTAATCCGAGAGCAACTAGCGCACTGCCAATCATGATGGACGCCTGAATGAGGTCTGTCCAAATCACGGCTTTAATTCCACCCAGCGTTGTGTAGATGGCGGTCAAAACCACGATGGCAACGGTTGAGCCGATGTATATGAAGAGCGTTTCTTTCTGGCCTGGCTGAACGCCGCGAATCATTTCGTACGCGAGCGCCAGCGCGATCGCTGCGACATACAGCCGCGTACCGGATGCCAGCAGTCGCGTAAACAGAAACACGGCTGAGGCCGCGTTCTTCGTCGGCACGCCAAACCGAGCCGTAAGATATTCGTAGATCGAATAAACTTTGTAGTCGTAGTACGGTTTGATGAAAATGTAACTGACGAGAATTCGCGCGAGAATCGTTCCAAGGGCGAGTTGGAGATAAGTGTAGTTTCGCAGCGCGAATCCTTCACCGGGTGTGCCAAAAAAAGTGCCGGCACTTGTCTCCGCCGCGATGAGTGAAGCCAGCACGGCCCACCAGGGGATTCTTCGGCCGCCTAGTGCGAAATCCTTGAGGTTTTCCTCTTTCCGGCCCATGTAGAGCCCGATCGAGATGATGAGAACGAAATAGAGCAGCAAAACCGCACTGTCGATGGCGAGCCGGCCGTCCATGTTGGCGCTTACTTATGAATGACCAATGCCGAATGTCGAGCGCAAGGAAAATGACGAACTCGAATGACGAACGAAGAAATGCTGCGCCGCGACCGGCCCCTGAACCGGCTTCTCCTCAAGGCCCATGTTAAATATAACTGCGCGGCCACGGAGCTAAAATGACCTCGCGTTGAGGACCACGCGATCCAGCTATGAAGTTCATCAAGATTCCCGCACCGGATTTTGATTTAGAGAAGACGCTCGACTCCGGCCAGGTATTTCACTGGGAAAAGCTCGGCAACGGATTTGCGGGAACGATCGGCAACCGCTCGATTTACATCGAGCATCAAAAGAATGTTTTAACTGCGTGGAGTAACGAAACAGAACGCGACGGCTTTAAGCCTTCAACTTTGCGGCGGGTGATTACCAACTATTTCGCGCTCGATCACCCACTTGCAGAAATCTGTGCGTCGTTCCCGAATGATCCCGCCATGAACTCGGCACGGCTTTTCTGTCGCGGTTTGCGAATCATTCGCCAACCGAAATGGGAGTGCCTGGCCACGTTCATCTGTTCGTCGATGAAACAGGTGGCGCATATTCGTCAAATCTCGCTGGCGCTTCGACGGCGGTTCGGTGAAAGGCGCAACATCCATGAACATTTCGTTTACACCTTTCCACGGTCGGAGCGCATTGCCCGGGCTTCTGAGAAAGATCTGCGCGAATGCGCTCTCGGTTACCGGGCAGGGAATCTGCTCACCACTGCCCACCTGGTCAGTTGTGGGAAAATGGACTTGGAAGGATGGTCGGCGCTATCTGATGCCGAGCTGCGCGAGAAATTATGCGCTTTGCCTGGCGTAGGACCGAAGGTTGCCAATTGTGTGATGTTGTTCGGCTATGAACGATTGCGTTCCTTTCCGATCGACATCTGGATCCAGCGGGTCTTGAAAGAACAGTACTTTCCGCGGCAGAGAAGGGTTACGGCCTCGCAACTGCGGGATTTTTCCCAAAAATATTTTGGTGAACATGGCGGTTACGCGCAGCAATATTTGTTTCATCATGCGCGCGTCACGTCGCGCAAGGCACGGATACCACGAGATTCCTCGACCCCGAAAGATTCCGGGGCTCGGAATGACAAAAGCCGCGGACGGATTCACGAAAATTCACGGTGAAGAACTCAGACGATTACGGCGGGACGCGCTCGCGCCGAAAGACGCACGTCGGCCGCCTCGAGGCCGGGCCGTCCCCAGGCCGTTGGCTAAGTTGTCAGCACGCCTGGCCTGAGATAATGTTCCTGGCTTAAACTGTCACTCCCAACGCCCCAATTTTCTGACATTGAGAAACCGCTCTCATGACGACGGCTGACATGATGTTCGCCCACTCGGGCAACCCGGAAGGCCTTCGGGACCACGAATACGAGACGCGAACAGTGTTGCTGGCTGTACTCGCGGCGATCCTCCTTCACCTGCTTGTGGCATTTTTCCTTGCGACGTTCGGTGGCGTTTTCTCACCAGCGGCCCCGATTGAAGAAAAGCCAGTTGAACTGACATTCGTCGATCTGGCGCCGACAACTCCGAAGAATTCCGCGTTTATCGAAACGGACGAATCCAAAAAAGCACCTGAACCAGAAGAAAAAACGTTCGAATCAAACGCCAATTCGATAGGCGCCAGCGAATTAGCTGCGACGGGGCAATTGCCACTGCCCTCGCAGACTGGCAAGGACCGGCCGCTATTGGATTTGGAAACACACCAGCATTCGTTGGAAACAAACGGTGCGCAAGCACAGTCGAGCGCAGCACCCCTGCAAAATCCAAATCCAGCCGCGGCGCCCCCGACACAACCCGCCCCGATTACCGCG
Source organism: Candidatus Udaeobacter sp. (assembly GCA_035652195.1). Lineage (GTDB taxonomy): Bacteria > Verrucomicrobiota > Verrucomicrobiia > Chthoniobacterales > UBA10450 > Udaeobacter. Next base: position 22,547 of record DASREH010000131.1, read on the forward strand.
GCGGAACAATTTGCAATGCTGACTCAGCCAACAAATCCGCGAACCGAGAAATCGGCGTCTGCGCAAACGCGGTCCGCGTACCGATCTATGAAAGAGCGGACCCGCATTTCCGGGCGGATTACCAATCGCGGTGTTTCCTCGGTGAATGCACTGGGCACACCGCTGGGGCGATACATGAAATTTCTCCTGGACGCGATTGGTTCGCGTTGGTACGCGTTTGTCGATCGGCAAATTGACTTGATTACCATTGGCACGACCCGGGTTGTCTTTGTCGTGGATCGAAGCGGACAGGTGAAGAAACTTAAGGTCGTCGAAAACTCATCCAATGAGGCGTTGGCAAACGTGTGTATTCAGTCGATTCAGGAAGCGCATTTGCCTCCCATTCCAGATGATTTAGCGGCCACACTGCCTCCGGAAGGATTGGACATGGACATTCCGTTCACGATCTTTCCCAACCGATGATCGTTGCGGCGATAACTATCGAGACACCGGAAACCGTGAATACCGTGTATGGATTCTTTGCGAAAGGCGGCCTTTTCATGTGGCCGTTGTTGGCCTGCTCGATTGTCTCGGTCACCATAATGATCCTGCGCGGGCTGGCGTTGCGACGCAGCAAAGTGATGCCCCCTTTGGTCGAGAACGAAATAGAACGTTTGGCCCCGGGTGAAAGCCCGGAGCCCCTGGCGCGCGTCGTGCACCATGACGGTTCGTCGCTGTCTCGAATTGCTCGAGTCGCTTTGCAGTATCTGCGCAGTCCACGGTCTGAAAACGTGGAAGCGGTTCAAACCCGGGCTCGCCACGAGATGGTGCGACTGGAGAAGGGTCTCATCATCCTTGAAGTCATTGTCGGTATCGCGCCGTTGCTGGGTCTTATCGGCGCGGTCTCGGGATTGGTGCACGTTTTTTCTCAACTTGGCCTGAGCTCGGGAGCATCGGACACGCGTCAGATTGCGTTAGGTATTTCCGAGGCCCTGAACGCAACCGTTTTCGGGCTTTCCATTGCTGTGCCGACGTTGATCGGGTTCACTTATTTTTCCAGGAAAGTTGAAGTGATGTCGGTAGAGATGGAGACGCTGGTCGTCGAACTCATCAACAAATGTTATTACGGCCGCTCTTCGCGAGAGTTCGCATTGCCAAAATCGGCTGCCTCCAGCTCACTGCCGATTTCGACGCCGGTAGCGTGAAACGCGCGGCGCATTTCAAATCATGAAGTTCGCGGTACGAAAACGAAGAGCGCCGGTCATTATCATTGTTTCCCTGGTCGACATTTTGATCATTCTTCTGATCTTTTTTGTCGTCTCCACCACGTTTAAGAAAGACCAGCCGGAAGTTCAGATTAATTTGCCGGAATCGAAGACAGCAAAAAAGCAACCAGCGGAGCTTGAACATGCGATTGTGAGCATCGATCAAAATGACGAGATCAAACTTGATGGGAGACCGGTCGGCGTGGATGAGTTGGAAAACGCGGTGCGCAATTTACCGGAGACCCTCAAGTCCACACTCGCGTTACAAGCCGACAAGAAGGCTTCCTTCGGGACGATCATCAAGGTTATGGACGCGTTAAAGCTGGCCGGCGTCAGAAACTTGCCGGCCTTTACACGAGAAGAGAAATGATCCTGCAGATCCTGGAGTACGGCGACCCCATTCTGCGCGCCAAAGGTAAGCCAATCGAGAACATCGATGATCGGATTCGCGAACTCGCCGCGAATATGATCGAGACGATGCATGCGGCTAACGGTGTTGGCCTCGCCGCGCAGCAAGTCGGCGAACCGTTGCAGTTGACAGTGCTGGATGTTTCGCTGGCCGAGGATCGACCAAGTACACTGAAGCTGGATGGCAAAGAGGTCGATCCCAAGACTGCAATGCCACTGGTGTTGGTGAACCCGGAGATCGAGTTGGCTGGCGAAAACGAACTGGGGATAGAAGGTTGTTTGAGTTTTCCGGAAATCACCGGCAACATCGAACGCGCAAAATCTGTGATCGTTCACGCGCAGACTTTGGAAGGCGGTACGATCGACATTGAAGCGACTGGTTTTCTCGCCCGCGCGATTCAGCACGAGGGGGATCATCTCAACGGAATCCTGTTTATTGACCGGATGAATTCGGCGGCAAAGGCGGCTTTGTCGAGCCGGCTAAAACGATTGCACAAGGAGACGAAGCGCGGAATAAAACACCGGGAAGCGTTAGTGAGTGAGACAGCGCTTTAGCGTTCATCAGCCGGCAAATCAGGTTAAATCCGGGGAATGAACAGTCATTGGATCAACTGGATTCGCAGGCTTCAGGCAATTGCCCAAAATGGGCGGAATTATTGCAAAAACGAATTCGACCTCCAGCGTTACCAGCAGGTCGAAGATATCGCTGCCGAGATCGCAGCCAAACACTCGGGTCGCGAATTGCGCATCATCAAAGGGATGTTTCAGCAGGAGACCGGGCCGGCCACGCCAAAAATCGACGTGCGTGCGGCGGTTGTTGCTGAGGACAAAATCCTACTTGTAAAGGAACGAGGCGACGGCTGGACGCTGCCTGGCGGCTGGGTAGATCCTGGAGAGTCTGCGAGTGAAGCGGCGGTGCGCGAGACAAGGGAGGAATCGGGTTACGATGTCCGTGCGTTTAAACTGATGGCAATCTATGATCGCGATCGACAGGGGCATCCCCCATGTCCTTTTCATGTCTACAAGGTGATTTTCCTATGCACGCTTGTTGGAGGGTCGGCAAAGACAAGTCTCGAAACTGAAGCTGCCTCTTTCTTTTACGAAGACGAATTACCCGCGCTTTCGGAATCCCGGGTATTGTTACCGCAGATCAAGCGCGCATTCACTTTTGCCAGAGAGCCGAATCTGCCCGCCGACTTTGATTAGATTCACACGGCAGAGCGCCGACTTGGCCCAAGATTTATTCGTTTGAACGCGTATCCGCTGGGTGATTGCTGCGCGATTCGTTGAGAAACCCGGTTAGCGGGCTTGTTGCCGCAGCTACGTTTAATTTGCCAGCCAACCCGATTTCGCGCGCTTCCCGGCCTGCTTCGATAGCTTTCTTAAATGCTTTCGCCATCCGAACCGGGTCGGGGGCGATCGCGATTGCGGTGTTGACCAAAACGGCATCGGCGCCCATCTCCATCGCTTCGGCGGCGTGACTGGGCGCGCCTAACCCGGCATCGACAACAACAGGCACCGTGGCTTGCTCGATGATGATTTCAATCTGCAACCGTGTCTCGATTCCACGGTTGCTCCCGATCGGCGAACCGAGCGGCATGACCGTGGCGGTGCCGATGTCTTGTAATCGTTTCGCCAGCACCGGGTCGGCATTGATGTAAGGGAGCACTGTGAATCCTTCTTTCACCAGAGTTCCTGCGGCTGCGAGGGTTTCCACAGGATCCGGAAGCAAATAGCGAGGGTCCGGGTGAATCTCTAGCTTGATCCATTTTGGCAAACCTGCGCTGGCGGCCAATCGTGCCAAACGCACAGCTTCATCCGCATTACGCGCACCGCTTGTGTTTGGTAAAAGCAGAAAACGTTTCGGATCGATAAAGTCGAGGATGTTCGCAAACGGATCGTGTTTTCCTGAGATATCGGCTCGTCGGAGCGCCACAGTCACAAGCTCCGTGCCACTGGCGACGAGGGCGTCCCGCATCAACTCGTTCGAAGCGAATTTCCCGGTGCCGACCAGCAGGCGAGAGCTGAACTCACGATCAGCAATCTTCATTTTCGAAGGCTTGTCCGACATCGATAAAGGATAAACGAATTCAACCGATCGTGCGAATGTCCATCGGTGGCCGGCTGAGTTGTCAGAACTTAAAGGCAGGCATTTCGCCTGCACAGGCTCCAGGTCGCAGTCGACATCCGCCGGAGGCGGACCACTACAGAAAGCGATACTTTTAGCTTGTACGAATCAACGTGTGACGGCACATTCCTCTCGATGACTCACTTTGATCTTCGTCATCAAGATTGCATCCAGGGAATGTCGAGGCTTGGGGATGAAAGCGTCGATCTCGTCGTTACTTCGCCGCCGTACAATCTTGGAATTCGCTACGGGAAATATTCGGATCGAGAAGATCGCCAATCTTATTTGAAGTGGTGCACGGCATGGGCGACGCAAGTCCGGCGAGCGTTAAAACCGTCCGGTTCGTTCTTCCTCAACGTCGGCGCGGCTCCGTCGAACCCCATGTTGCCCCACGAAATCGTGATGACATTGCGCGGTTTATTTTTGCTGCAAAATACAATTCATTGGATCAAGTCGATTACGATTGAAGATCGCGACGGCGACCTCAAATCGCATGGCCATTTCAAGCCCATAAATTCGAAGCGTTTTCTTAACGATTGTCACGAGTACATTTTTCATTTTGCGAAGTCCCCCGGGCTGGAGATCGATCGGCTCGCCCTCGGTGTTCCGTATCAGGACAAAAGCAACATCGCACGGTGGTCGCACACTGCGGGAAGTGATGTACGCTGTCGCGGAAACACGTGGTTCATTCCGTACGAGACAATCCAGAGCCGTGGTAAAGACCGTCCACATCCAGCGACATTTCCAATTCAACTGGCAGAATGGTGCATCAAATTGCATGGAGCTCGGGGCGTCCGCACGATGCTCGATCCATTTCTCGGCATCGGAAATTCTGCAGTCGCCGCACGACGCTGTCGTGTAAAAAAGTTTGTAGGCTTTGAGATTGATGAGACGTACCTTGCGGAAGCGAAAAAGCGACTCGATGAGCAATACACTTGAAACGACGAAACGGCGAAACGACGAAACGGCGCGATCGCCGGTACGCCCGTTCCCCGATTCGCTGGGTCGTCTGATTCTGCTGGTCTTCGCATTTCAGGTTCTCGCGTCTTCGGCAGCGTGGGCAGCTGGAGGTTCCCTTAAGTTTGGTGGCGTTCCTGTTTCTCCGGGTTCAACTGTCCAGGCCAGCGTTCCACTGAGCGGAATGGAAAAGTCATACGCTGCCCAGGGCGGCAACGTTGTCCCATCAAACGCCATCGCCGTTTTAGCAACGCCATCGAGCTTTGATCCGACCAGGAACTGGCCGGTTTTGGTCGTCTGTTCAACAAGCGATGGTAAACGTCAGAACCGAGACGATCTGGTCGAATTCTATCGGAGAGTCGGTCTTGCTGATGGTTGGATTTTGCTCGCAGGCGACGGTCCGCAACAGGCGAAGAACGACAATGTGGCATGGCGCGAGGCCATGACCATGGCCGCAGTTGACGCGCTTCACCGGAGCTTTCCCGCGTCAAAGAACTGGCCGATCGCGTGTGCAGGATTTTCCGGCGGGGGCAAAGGTGTTGGTTACGTTGCACCGTTCCTTGCCAGAAATGGTTGTCACATCGTTGGGATTTACATAACCGGCGCGAACGAAGACCATCTCAGCGACGGATACAGGACATTGCAGCCCGGCACAGGTTTTCTTAATACTCCAATTTACGTGAGTGCCGGCCACGATGACAGAATTGCCACGCTGGAGCAGCAGTACGCGGTTGCGGGAGCGATCAAGCGAACCGGCTTCAAGCGCATTCGAATCGGAACTTTTCGTGGCGGCCACGAAGTGAACGGCGCGCAAACCTCGATCGCATTGCATTGGTTCCGCGAACTGGCGAAATAGCCCGCGAATATTTCTCGGCGATATCGCATTACAAGAGCTCGTCGCTGGGTTCTTGCCCGGCGGATGCCTGGAATTTCTCAAGCGATTTGACCAAATTTCCAGGCAACGGCCGCACTCGATCGAAAATGCGGGCTGCCAGGGGTTTCGCGGTCGTGTACCCAGCCGCGAACATTTCCAGACGAGCATCGAGGTTATCAATGTAATGCAATGCCATCGCTTCCGGAGTTTTTGGATCAACAGGTGAACCCAATCCCTTGTCGCCGTGATGCGCACCGATGAGGTGCAGAAGATGGATGCGCACATCTTCCGACGCTGGGCGATAGGTCCTCCACACTTCCACGTTCTCCGACGCAAGCTTTTGCCAAAGTGAATTAACAAGCTCGAGACCTATCGAAATATGGCCGACCAATTCGCCAAGCTCGTCGTAACTCATAACGAAGCCAGTTTCAGAAAATTGGTTCTCCCAAAGTTTACCTGAGTCGTGAAAAAGAATCCCGGCGATTAAAAGATCGAGGTTTAATTGCGAGTAGAGAGGCGAGATCGCCTTCGCAATGCGCATCATTTGCGCTGTGTGTTCGACCAACCCGCCTCGTCGAGCATGATGGTATTTGCGAGCCGCAGCGGCCCGACGAAATCTGTCCCCCCATTTGTTGAGAAACGTTTCGGACAACGTGCGAAGGCGGGGATCCACGATCGTGCTAATCGACTGGACGATCAGCTCCCAGTCAGTTGCTTGCTTGGTGCGCAAGTCTCCAGGTCCTTCCAACAGTTCTTTTTTTTCCTGTTCAGAGAGTGGCCGGACCGTCCACTTTTCCGCTTCGAGGCCGTATTGCGGGTGCACGCGAAAATCACCGGTGAGTTCGACGAAGTTTTCGTTGGTAAATGCGCTGCATGTCTTGTAAGCCGGGTGATCGCTCCATACTCGAAGCGTCATTCGATCGCACGCGTCGGCCAGAGCCAGTTCACAATACGGTTTCCCTTCACGCTGCGTCTTTGCAGTGGCGCCTTCTACCTGTACATGCACGCGCGCAGAAACAGGGCCGTTCTGCGCCGCACGGCGGATTTCAGTGAGCGTCATCAAATCCATCTGGGGAAATCTACCACAGGCAACAAACGTGCTACGCTTTATTATCCATGTTTGTTACACATCTTGAATGCACCGCGTGCGGTCTTCGCCACGAATGGACGCGTTTACAGAATGTCTGTCTCTCCTGCGCCAAGCCCCTTTTTGCAATTGTCGATCTCGAGCGCGCTGGGCGCACATTGAACCGTCAAACGCTACGCACGCGCGGGAAATCATTATGGCGATATCGCGAAGTGTTGCCGTTGCCTGAAAATATTGAGGCAGTTTCGTTAGGCGAAGGCGGAACACCACTATTGCGCGCACAAAAATTTGGTGGCGACGTCGATCTCTGGATCAAGGATGAATCGATAAACCCGACCCAGAGTTTCAAGGCCCGGGGTATGACTGTCGCTGTATCCATGGCAAAACACCTCGGTGCAACAAAGCTCGCCGCGCCTAGTGCCGGCAATGCTGGGGGAGCGCTCGCCGCTTACGCGGCACGGGCCGGCTTGGAAGCGCATATTTTTATGCCGCGCGATACACCACGGGCAAATATCATCGAATGTCGAGCGATGGGCGCTCGTGTGACGTTGATTGACGGATTAATCACTGATTGCGGCGCTGAGATCGCCCGGCGCAAAACAAAGGAAAATTGGTTCGATGTCTCCACGCTAAAGGAGCCGTATCGCGTTGAAGGAAAAAAGACGCTCGGTTACGAATTGGCGGAGCAATTGAACTGGGAATTGCCGGACGTGGTTCTTTATCCAGCCGGCGGCGGGACTGGGCTCATTGGAATGTGGAAAGCATTCGATGAAATGCAGGCGCTCGGCTGGATCGGTCCAAAGCGGCCGCGTCTGTTTGCCGTGCAGGCAAGTGGTTGCGCGCCGATCGTTCGCGCGTTTGAGGCTGGAGAAACAAATGCGGCCGAATTTCCTAACGCACAGACAATTGCTTCCGGCCTGCGTGTCCCCAAAGCGCTCGGCGATTTCCTGATTTTAAATATCCTTCGTCAATCCCAGGGCGGTGCGGTTGCGATCGATGACAACGAAATGCTGCGTGTCACACGCGACGTAGGATCGAGCGAGGGCCTCTTCATCTGCCCGGAAGGAGCAGCTTGTTTTGCTGCTCTCAGATGGCTCCGGGGCGCAGGTAAAATTGTTTCAGGTGAACGCGTGGTGATTTTCAACACCGGTTCCGGAATCAAATACCTGGACTGTTACCAGGATCACTGATCATGCTTTCCCTGCACGCGTTTGCCAATAAAGATGGAGATCCGCCTGCCGAAAGATTTGCCTGGCTCCGCGTAGAAACGGCGTCCAAGCTCAAGCGCGTTTCTGCGTAATCGTTTGCCTCGTTTAAGGACAAGGTTCCGAACTTCTGCCAGTTCATCGCGGAGCGCTTCATCGCTGCATTCTTTTTCCAGGCGCGCCCAAAGAAAATTCAAATCGTGCTCCCGGCCGAGCAACTCGCCCAGAACTTCCGCATCGCGCGCCATCTCTGTCAGGACCACGCGATTTAGCGGCTGCAAAATGCGCAGCTGATACCAAAGATCTTTCACCCGCTTTCGCCAGGCATGAAGGTTTTCCGGATTCGGATGGTCAATTGCCTTCGCCAGTCTTCGTTGACCGCGCTTGTAAGTTTTTACCACGGCGCTGCAAACTTGGTTCCATGTTAAATTTTCCAGGGGCCATCTCAATAGACGCGCTTCGGTGCGTTCGAGTTGCCGAATGGCGTGTTTCTGCCAGCCGGCAAAGGCAGCGGAGAAACTTTCCCGTTCCAATGCCAATAGTTCTTCAATGTGAGGAAAAGCATCTTCCGGCGCTCTTGCAGTCTCCTCACGTAATTGGAGAAGCGTTTGAAAACGCACCTGCGCGTCGCGCAGATCTGAAATAAGCCGTCCGATCTTACGCACGCAGCGGTCTTCGCGTGCATGCTGCTTCTTGCCGATTTCGGGTATCGCCAGCCGCATCGCGGCACGCAACTTTTTAAGATGTTTGCGAACTTCGTGTACGATTACGCCGCGCTCCTTTGCGGGATGCCGGCACAAATCCAGCGCCGAGTCGATCTGTTCGCGAAAAATGCGTTTCAGACCCTCGGGCAACGGTTCCCGCAACTTCAATCGAAAGGCCATCGATCTTCGAATTTTACTCGTTGGCTAGCCTGACATTGCTGTAACGCTTTTCTCCAGTCACTTCCCTTCCAAACCAGGCGGGTGGTTTGAATTTCCTGCAGGTGGCGCGGTCGGGAAATTCTACTTCGGCCACGACGAGACCGGCGTGTCTTCCCTGATAAATGTCGATCTCAACGATCAGGTTTTTCCAGGGAATTTCGCAACGCACCTTGCGCAATCTTCTGCCTGCGGTTGCTGGCCAAAGCGCCTCGAATTGCTGTGGGCTCAGCTTGATCTCGCGTTCTTCGCGCTGTCCCCCGCGACCAACCTTCGCGGTGAGCGTTGCCGTCGTGCCTTTTCTGCGAAGACGAACCTGTCTCCCTGCGGGCTCACTAGCTAAATAACCTTGATCAATGACATAGCATCGGGAGCGATTCAGTTTATCTGGCAAACCTTTAAGCAAAAATTTGCGTTCAATCTCGCGATGGCTTGCTCGATCATTCTTTTGCACAAGCTGAACATGCTAAACAGCACGACC
>DASREH010000132.1:0-18129 GCA_035652195.1 Candidatus Udaeobacter sp.
GTGTAGCCGATCGTAGTTTTTCGCCAATGACCGACCAGTCCGCTCGAATTGTCCGAAGACGACGCGCTTGATTCCTGGAATGCGATGATTCCTGAATCAGCGCCGTTCACTGCAAGCGCCCCGAAAAAAAGCATGGCACAAGGAACAATCACTCCGATCTGTCGGGAAAGAGTTCGTGTTATCATGGAAACCTCCACGGCCGAGTGTGAGCAGGTAACCGACTGGTTACAACTTTATTTTGGCCTTGTTGCCTTACCCTGAAGTTAAGCTGACGTTGTGAGGTGAAACTTCCGACAATTAAAGAACAAGGTCGCTTTCGTTCGCCCGCACCTTCGCCGCAGGCGCTGGCATGGCAGGGTAACAGGTTATGGATGGGATCGCGCGATTCGCGTCGAATCTATGTGATTGACCCCGAAAATTGGAGTGTTGTTGATCAGCAGGAGCCGCCCGGCATTCCATGGGCAGCAGTTGCTACAAACGGGACGTTTTGTTTTACGATCGGAGAAGGTCCCAACGACGATCGGTATATTCGCCGTTTCGTTCCCGGCATCGGTTTTTCGGACAGCGACAAGGTCGCCTGCCCGGATTTTACCGGTTCATATCTCAGTTACGACGGCAAGAACCTTTATTTGAGCCAATGGTACAAACATCGCATTGTTAACCTGGACGCAAACGGAAACATCAGCCGCGTCATCAACATTGGCGCCGAGGTCTCAGGCCACACATTTGTTGATGGAATGATCTACGTGTTGCGCGGGACGGAACAGAACGGTGAGAGCTGGACGATTGCGCGGCTCGATCCCCGGGAGGAAAAGCCGGAGATAACCGACATCGCGATCATTCCATTCGCGTGCCGGTCACTCACGTCTGACGGCACGAACTTTTGGTCGAACCATCGCGCGGCGAATGAGATCGTCTCATTCGCGATGCCGAATTGACCGACTTTTGGCGACGTAACTACTTCAGAGCAGCGAGATCAGCGCCGTGATTGACGTGGTAAGCGTGTCCGTCGATCACCAGCGCCGGTACAGATTTCACTCCTGAAGCTTCAGCTTCCCGGAGCCTGTCCTTTTCGTTGCCGAGATGAACAATCTCGACGTCATAACGATTGGGATCGATTGCTTGTGCAACGTTTTGCTCCGCGGCTGCGCACACCGGGCAACCAGCGTGATAAAAAATAGCTTTCAGTTTCATGCCCGCATTCTAGAAGGGCGAAACCAGGGCAAAAGAGGTTACAAATCCGTGCCTAGTTACCATTTTGTTAGTAGCTCGATTTCGACACTGTCCGAGTTAGGATTGAAGCGTGAAGCCGGGCGCTCGATATCTCTCGTTAAAAGAGCGAAATTCTTACCGTCGCATTGAGGACGTCGTTGGGTGCAAATGGTCGGCGGCCGTGGTGGCGGCAATTAGCCGTGGAGTGACCCGGCCGGGACAGCTTGAGCGGTTCATCCCCGGCATTTCCACCAAGGTCTTGAATGAACGTCTTCGCAAACTGCTCGATTACGGCTTGATCACGCGCACAGAAATACGCGAGCGAGTTCCACGTGTGGAATATCGGTTAACAAGTATTGGACGGAAATTAACTCGGTTAATCGAACAACTGAATGACCTGAATGAAGAGCTCGCTCACAGCAAAAGCAAAGAGACAAAAGTGCCGCGCTAAGTCTCGCGATGGGTGTGACGGAGTGGAAGGGCGTTGTTACGATGTTCACAACGGCCTGAAATCGATTACCGCCGGCGCCAGGATAAACACAAATGTTTGTAGGACATTACAGTGTTGCCTTCGCAGCTGAGAGCGACAGAAACAAGATTCCGCTCTGGGTCTTGTTTATAGCCGTCCAGTTTCTCGATTATATCTGGGCCACATTGGTATTGCTTAACATCGAGAAGGTGCGCGTGATTAAGGGATTCACGGCTGGCAGTATGCTGGATTCGTATTTTCACCCCTATTCACACAGCCTGATCACCGCATTTGTTTGGAGCTGCGTAGCGGCCGCTCTGTACAAGCCAATTTGTAGCCGGCTCGGCTTTGTCTACACCAAGTCAGCTGCGTTGATTATTGGAGCCGCCGTTTTCTCACATTGGATCCTCGATCTTATCGCGCACCCGCCTGATCTCGCCATCTATGACGATAAATGGAAGGTCGGCTTTGGCCTTTTGAATTATCGAGACCCGGAGTTTGCATTGGAAATTGCGCTGCTGGCGATCGGCATCATGCTTTACCTCATGCGGAATGTTATGCCGGCGATTCGTAAACGAGTCTTGATCGCTTTTGGGCTCTTTCTTGTAGTTATTCAGATAGGCAATACATACGTGCCTCGCAACGCGCTGACCGATAAGCAAACCGCCTTGGGTGTTTGGATCTTCTGTACGCTCTTTGTGCTGATGGCCTTCCTGTTGGAAAAAATCGGGAGTCCGCGCCGTTGGCCTGTGCCGCCAGTTACGATCGCCGAATAGGATCACGAAGCGAGTTGGCGGGTTTGGGTTAACGGAATCGATCCGCGTAGTCGCGTGCAAACTGCGCAAAGGAAGTCGCAGCTTGTTTGGTCACGCTCTCGACATCACTTGTAACAGTCGACCACAGGCTCTGTTTAGCGATAGCGTGAAGCTCCATCACTCCGTCTACCTGCCACTGAGCCACCCCGGCTTCGACCATCCCATCTCGGGCTGCAGCTTCCGGGACGTCCATGTATTTGATGTGGCGTTTTGTCGCGTCGGACAAGCTCTCTGCGACATCTGCAATCCGCAGGGCCGACGGCCCGGTTAGCGTATAAGTTTTTCCTTCGTGTCCTTCCGTTGTCAGCACCTCGGCAGCGACTCGGGCGATGTCGCGTGCGTCGACGAAGCTCGACTCGCCTTTGCCCCACGGCAAATAAATCACGCCATCGCGGGGCGGAAAATAGTTGATAAAATTCTGCATAAATGAATTCGGTCGCAAAAGCGTGAACGGCACACCTGAGTTGCGAATATGTTGATCTTCGGCAGCATGCCATTCGCCGAATGTGCACGGCGGGTCGGCATCAGCGTTTATTGCCGATATTTTGACGATGTGTTTAACACCCTGCCTTTCTGGCAGCGTCAACGAACGCATTTATCGTTTCCACCTGGTTTGGGATGAGCGGTGGTAAAACAAAAACCTTCGTCACGCCGTTGAGCGAATCGTGACCCGACTGTGGATTTTCAAAATCGAACGTCCTCAGCGCAAGACTCGGACCAAACATTGCCCTGGCCTTCTTTGGATCGCGTACGCCGGCCAGAACCGCGGCGCCTCTCTTGGCCAGTTCCTTTATTACATCGCGACCGATTGTTCCCGTTGCGCCCGTGACCAGGATTGTGTGTGCCATGCATCTCCTTGCCGCACATCGCGAAGACGTCAATGGTCAAAGACTAGAACATGATTGTTATTGTTTTCGGCGTTTCCGGAGCAGGAAAAACAACCATTGGCAAACTGCTCGCGAAGGATCTCGGCTGGCAGTTTTATGAAGCGGATGATTTTCATTCACGCGCCAGTCTAGAGAAGATGCGTAACGGTCATCCCCTGAGTGACGAAGATCGAGGACCGTGGCTGGAACGGTTGCGCCGGCAGATTGCGCGTTCTCTTGACGCTAGCGAGAACGCGGTGGTTGCCTGCTCCGCATTGAAACGGAGGTACCGGGAAAAATTACGTGTCAGTGACGACGTGAAATTTGTTTTTTTGAGAGGAGACTACGCAGTCGTGGAAAAGCAGCTTCGCGGAAGAACCCGGCATTTCATGAATCCCGAGTTGCTGAAGAGTCAGTTTGCTGACTTGGAAGAACCGCAATTAGATGAAGACGCGGTAACAATCCAGCTGGGACGTACGCCGGAAGCGCTTGTAGAGGAAATTAAAACCAGGCTTCGTTTGTCACGATAGATCGCAAGCGTTGCGCGCTGCTATATCGCGCCGTTGGCTCTACATTTTCTGTTCGTTTGGGGAGCCTTTTTCAGTGTAATACAGATTGTCGCTTTCAACGTTGAACAATCGGTTCCATCGCGCGCGATAGTTTTCGAATGCGATGTGTCCTGCCAACTGCATCAATTGTTCCTCGGAAAATTCGTTGCGCAAACGCGCATACAAATCGTCGGAAACGTTTGACGGGCTGTCTGTGAGGGCATCGGCCAGCTCAATCACCAATCGTTCTGTATCGTTGAAAGGGGTTCGGTCGTCACCAGTGACTGCATGCAACTTCTCATCGCTCAGACCTGCTTTTCTGCCGACCGCAGAATTGACGTCTATTCAAAACGGGCAACCAACACGGGCTGCAGCACGGACTCGACTCAATTGGATGTAACGCAGTGACACCAGGCGCTTGCGGCTCAGCGCAGCTTCCATAGCGATCCCGCCCCAAACCAGACTGGGAAGACGCATCTGGATCTTGGCCGGGGTGAGATCTTTGTTGAACATCTTGCGCATCACTCCGTAGAACCAACGCAGATGCCATGGAGCGTCTTTCTTCTCTAACCCTGCGATTCGAGCCATAACTAATTGGTTTCGTTTCGCGCGGTGTATTTGGACCTAGCACCAGGAAGTAAACTGGTTCATCACGCATGTGCCGGCTTTCTCAGTGAAGCGAGCTTGTCGACAAATACATTGGTACCCTTTTCTAAAAGCATTCCCCACGCACTCAGCACAGCCAGTGTGGGGATGCAGATTAATAGAAACATCCAGATTGGCACCCCGCGAATGCGAAGCCCCAGCCAGATGACGTAAGGCTGATGAACGAGATACAATCCGTAGGAATAAAGTCCGACCAGACCAAACAGTTTTGCCGGTTCTTTGAACCACAAAATGATCCCGGCAATACCGACCATTTCGAGCATGCAACATGTGCCGGTGGCGAAGTCGACGAAAATGTACGCGTACAAGCCATGATAGAGTTGCAGCGCCGCGGGATAAAGGAGCAGTCCAAGAAATAGTCCCAGACCTCGGAGCAAAAACCATTCCGCGCGTGCAGTAGACCGGGTGTGCCAAATGGCAAGCGACATTCCGAGCGCAAATTCCGGCAGGCGACAAATTGCGAATCCGCCCAGCACCCAAAGCCCATTCGCTTGCCAGACGGCCAGCAAAAGGTAGCGAGCGAAAAATCCGACGGCGCATGCAATGAGCAAAAACCACCAGGGACCGAGCCAGCGCACCGCCACGAAGAGCAGGGGAAAGATCAGATAAAACTGGATCAGCATGGAGAAGTACCACCATGCGGCATTGAGGTACATGAAATTCATCTGAATATCGATGAACCGCAGACCGAGCAGGCTCAGGATGATGCGGTCATCAACTGGTTCCAGTCGGGCGACGAACGGTGAAAAAAGATAAACCAAATGCGCCACCCAGTACATCGGATAAAGACGCAGAAACCGGGCCCGGTACCAGGCGAACCATTCAAGTGTCCCGGACTCAGCGCGACGCGACGTTGATTGCATCAGAGTCCAGCCGCTCAGGATGATGAAAACACCGACTGCATGAAAACCGAGCCCGGAAACTTTCAGCCACGCAATTCTGAGAATGGTTAGACTGCCTGCAGCAAGACTGCTCCAATCGGGCGGTGGAAGAACCCCGTGCTCGAAATAAGTGGTGAAGAAATGAAAGTAAGCGACGAACAGAATCGCCAATCCCTTTGAGATATCAATCCAAAGGAGGCGTTTCACCGCATCGGCTTAACAGGCCCAGGGCGGATCGGTCAAGGCATGCTGAATGTCACTCCGGGTTAGAGTCCTGGCGCACGACCGCGCGGAGTATGGCGGGGACCTATGAACCTACGGCCGTAGCTGATCGAGTGGTGCTGCCAGCTAACGCAAGAATGACGTCGGTTTTCGCTATGGTGCCGACGAGGCGTTTTGTTGTCATATCCTCTACCACTGGTAAGCGCTCGCCGTCGTGTTGTCTGAACCGTTCAAGCGCGACCGTCAATGACGCATCGGGTCGAACCACCGGGATGGAATCATGCAGGATGTCTCCAGCAATCACGACTTTAGCCAGCTCGGGTGTGTTGAGGTAATTTTTAACGTCGTGCAGCGACACGGCGCCAAGGAAGCGTCCGTGATCGGCGACGTAAAGGTAATTGAATCGGGTTTGCACAAATTTCTCTGCGATCTCCGAGAACCCGGCCTTCGGCGAGATGGTCAACGGTTTCGGCTTCATGATGTCCCGAACATGAAGCTCCGCGAGTTGTGCTCGGTAATCGCCTGCGCCTTTTCGTTTCAGTGCTTCAGCATAGATCGATTCATTTTCGATACTTACCGACGTGTAGTAGCCGACCACGCATGCCAGCATCAGCGGCAAAATGATTTGATAATCAAGCGTCAGCTCAAAGATCATGACAATGGCCATGATCGGAGCGTGAGTCGCAGCTGCCAGAAATGCACCCATGCCGACCAGCGCGAACGCGCTGGGATTTACGGCATCATGACCGAGCAAATGATTGGTGCCTGTCCCAAATAGGAATCCAAGGCTCGCGCCGATGAAGAGCGTGGGCGTGAACACGCCGCCAACAGCGCCAGAACCAAAAGTTGAAGTGGTGGCGAGTACTTTAAAAATGAGAATGACGGCGAGTGTTTGCCAGAGCCATTCGCCGCGCAAAATTCCGCTTACAACCGTGTAGCCGTTGCCGCAAACCTCAGGGTGCAATATGGCGAGCGCGCCGACGATCAGGCCGCCAACACACATTTTGACATAAACAGGCGCGCGGATGCGCCCAGCCAGTTCTTCGGTTGTGCTCAGCAGGCGGATGAACCATGGAGCGAGAAGGCCGGCGAGAAGCCCGAGCAGAAGGTATGGACCAATCTCCCAATTGCCGTTGAGCTGGAACGCCGGGATCTTGTATAGCGGATCGGGTCCAAGAAATCCGCGCACAGTCAACGTGGCAATGACTGACGAAAAAACCAGAGGGCCAAATAACTCCATGGCCACGGAACCGAGCACAATTTCCGCGACGAACACCGCGCCCGCGATTGGAGCATTATAGGCCGACGCTATCCCGGCGGCGGCCCCGCAACCAACAAGCAGTCGAAGACGCGGCGTAGTCCATTTTCGCAGGCGACCAGTGACAGATGCGAGCAGCGCCGACAACTGCACCAGAGGACCTTCGCGCCCGATTGATCCGCCGGAGGCAATGGTAAACAGGGAGGAGAGACATTTTAGCAGTGTGCGTCGCGCGGCAATTTTTCCATCGCCAAGCACCACCGCTTCCATGTAGTCGGTGGTCGTCACTTCGCCGCGCAATCGTGTGCCGAACTGAATGATTGCGCCGGCGACGAGACCGCCGACCGCCGGGACAGCAACCCGCATGGCTGGAGGAAGCTGCGAAAAACTTTCGACCAAACCTGGTTCCGAGCTGCCTGTCAGGATTTTGTGCACCAGACTTGTTGCTACGCGGAAGCCAATTGAGCAGACGCCGCCGCAGAACCCGATGATACCAGCCCAGATCAGGGTAGCCTGAAGATCCGTCGGTCGTATTCGTTCCTGGAACCAGACCAGGAACTTCAGCTGGCGAAAAGTACTCAGACTCGAACGAGATTTTTTGGTTATGGCGTTGGTGGAAGCCACTGTTATCCAGTCAACGCGTGGCATCGGCCGTCAAGCGCCAGAATGATCTTGCAGGGACCGACGATTGTTGCTGCGATCACCGTTTCCGATAAACAAGCTATGAATCGGTATGATGTTTCACTCGAACGTGGACGCCTTTGCGTCGTTCTTGCAACGGTGGTCATCAACGTTCTCGCGGTTTCCCTGTTGGCTTTCGCTCCATGGTCGGACTGGCGCACCGGCGCAGCGCTCAACATTGTTGATAACTGCCTTCTCGTTGGGTTTACACTCGTTAGGCGTGACGCATTGCTCGGCCGATTCATTCTTTTTGGAATCGTAGTCGGTGTTTGCGAGCTTCCTGCGGACGCATGGCTGGTCGATTTCACGCGCACATTGGATTATTCGATCGGCGGCGGCCCAATGCTCTGGCGATCTCCGCTCTGGATGCCGCTGGCATGGGAAGTTGTAGCCGTGCAATTTGGCTACATTGGACTCCGATTGTGGGAAGCCTTTGGCATGACGGGCTTGCTAACGATTGGGGTGCTCGGTGCGATCAACATTCCCTTCTACGAAGAGATGGCGCGTAGAATTCATTGGTGGCAATACAGCGGTTGCCGGATGATTTCCTTCACGCCCTGGTACATCATCGTTGGCGAGTTCGGAATTGCGATTGCTTTGGCTTTGCTTGCACGAACACTGCGGCGCGGATCGTGGTCCACCGCTTTTGTGGCGGGAATTGGCGGCGGATTTTCAATCTTTGTTTGTTACACCGCAGCGTTTTGGATTACCGACCGTCTGATCGGGTAGATACTCACCACTTGCCATCTGCGCAGAGAAATCCCTGAAAAACGAGAGCCATCTTGGTCTTGAAGAACGAAGTAATCAGGTAATCGTATAGATTAAAGACATCGATCTACTTCGAGCGATTTTCCGCGATTTCGCCGGGAGTCTCACGTCCCAAAGACAGATCGCTAGTTGCACCGGAATGCATACAACGTCTCTCGTCAGTTTTCTCGATAGAAGCGCAACCATTCTTTCCAACGTGAGAAACTTCCTTCTTGTATTGATCTTAAGCTCGGTAAGCCCACTTGGTGCGGAGTCGACGACGCCATCGCCCACGCCTGCGCCTACCGCCTCGGCAACTCCATCCACGACGATCACGCAGTCGGTTGCCGAACTTTCCGCGCAACGCGCCGCTACTGAACGCTCGAAAATTTACCGGACCGGCGCCGCCTACGGTCGCTGGCTCGATGAACTGGCAAAAAATTCCGGGAATGCTTTTCTTCAACGAACAGTTTTCGACCAAGTCACGTGGATCCGTGTGCTTAATTGTGCGGCTGCACTGGCATTGTTGTCACTGCTCTCCGGCTTGATTGTGTGGATCGTCAGACGGCGCGCCGGCGAAATTGAATCGACGCGATGTCAGTCCTGGCTGGCATTGAGCGCGTCCGCGATTCGCAAACCAGTCGCACTTTTCCTCTGGGTGTGCGGCGGAGCCTTCGTGTTGCTGCCGATTGTTGCCGGCATCAGCTCCCGGCCCACGCGAATTTTTTGGGGACGCACGCTCACAGCCATTCTTTACGCCGGATGGATCGTTGCGCTGCTGTGGCTGGTTTTTCGGGCCATTCGAGCTGTCGAAAAACGGATGCGTCTCTGGGCGGAACGAACGCGCAGTTTAGCAGGCAAGATCGTCGTTCCCATTTTGGGGCACACGCTGCGGCTTTCCATTCCACTCCTCGGAATCATTCTGTTATTGCCGCTGCTTAAGCTTCCGCAGAACTGGGCCTGGGTGGCACAGAAAGGAGTCGGTATTCTGTTCATCGTCACGCTCTCATTTCTGGTCGTCCACGGCATTAACGCGATGCAGTCTGCGGTGTTGAGCCGGCAGCGATTGGATCTCCCGGATAATTTTTCAGCGCGCCGGGTTTACACACAGGTATCGATGATTCGCAAAATCATCGTTACCGCCGTCGTCGTAATTGCCACCGGATCGGTGCTGATGCTTTTCGACCCGGTCCGCCAATTCGGGACGAGCATTCTCGCTTCAGCAGGAATTGCCGGCATCGTGATTGGATTCGCTGCGCAGCGGATCCTGGGCAACGTACTTGCTGGGATTCAAATCGCTCTCACACAACCGCTCCTCATCGATGACATTGTGGTCGTCGAAGGTGAGTTCGGCCAGATCGAGGAAATCACTCTCACCTATGTGACTATCCGGACCTGGGACCTGCGCCGGATGATTCTGCCCATCACCTATTTTGTAGAAAAGCCGTTCCAGAACTGGAGTCGCGTTTCCACTGAGCTGATTGGCACCGTTGATCTCTGCCTTGATTATCACGCCCCAATTGGTGAGTTGCGCAAGGAATTGAAGCGACTCCTCGATAACAATCCAAAGTGGGACCGCAAAGTGTGCGGACTGCAGGTGACCGATATGAAGCAAACTACGGTCGAGCTCCGCATCCTGGTCAGCAGCACCGATCCCGGGAAGCTTTTCGACCTGCGCTGCGAAGTTCGCGAAGGCCTCGTGGAATTTCTTCGGCGGAATCACCCGGAAAGCTTTTCCGGTCAGTCGAACACTGGGATACCTGTGGTCGACAAAAATCAGCAGCGGCAAAAATCCGAGCCGAGTGCGAATGCGCAAGGCAAACAACACGAGCGCGGTCCCAAGGCGCCCGGAATCCATCCCGAGTCGGTCAGTGACGGCTCAGGCAGTTAAATCAAATTTTCTGCAGAAGAATGCGGCTAAGAGTTCCTAACTAGTAGCAGGATGGAAGATGTTTGTTCGCCTGCTGACAGGCACTACAAGTCCCCTCATTTGGATTCGATTCCGGTAATCTTCCAAAGTTTGTACGGCTCCGTCCGCGTGGATCTGCCGTTGTTGAACCTTGGCATATTTTCAATTTGCGATGCGGTCACGTAAAGCTCCCCGTTTGGTCCCCAACTTAACGTGTCCGGCCATAGCAAACGTTTGTCTTCGATGACGGGCTCGACGCGTTTGCTTGTTGGATCCCAGCGCACGATGGCATTGTCTTCAAGATCCGTGAGATAAACGCTTCCATCTGCTCCTTCGAGCATCCCATCCGGGGCTGGCGTTTGGCCCACGTTTTCTACTTTCGATTCTAGTCCCGGTTCTCCAAGATTCTCGTCCCTAAGAAAGTTGGTTTTGATGCGGTAAAGCGTATGGCCGGTGAGCGCGTGATAGTAAAGATAGCCGTTCTTCACGTCTAGTGCGATGCCGTCTGATGCTATCTGAGGCGGCGCTTTCTTCTGCTGGTCGATTAATCTTTTGCCGTCGACGATCAGCATGACCCCTTTCTCGGGCTGTGTAGATGCATGACCATCGAGAAGCCGCCGCGCCTTGCCGCTTTTAAGGTCGACAACGATGATTGCCCCTTTTCCTGAGTCGGTGATGAACGCGGTGTTTCTGCCCGTGTCGACACGAACGTCATTCAAATAACTTTTAGTTGGGGTAATCTCTTCTGCGAAGGGAATAGTTTGCACGACCTCATTCGTAGCCAGAGCAATCTTCACCAGTTTCGGACCGCCTTTTACGATTTCCTGCATTTTGGGCGCTGCTGGATCCAGCACCCATAAGTTGTCCTGATCGTCTATCACGACACTTTGCACGCAGATAAAATGCGAGCCGGATGGCCCCGGCTTGTTCCATTCGTCATCCGGAAATGGTTTGGGATGGCCGTTCACAACCTCTGCGACGGAAATAGAATGGTCATCAGACCAGTTAGGGAAATTAACAAAGATGCGACCGGATTTTTTCGAAACAGCCACACCAGTCAGCTGCTTGGACGGAAAGCTGGCAACTTCTTGCAACTCTGCCGCCGGTGCAATTGTTGCGTGAATGAAAAAGGCGAACAAAGCCGCTTGAATTCGCATAAAAAGAATACGCTTCTGCTGTTCAAAACGGATGAGTCGATGTGCAGAGTTGGTGCCTCCGTCTGCCTTAAGGCACAGGTTCGGCACTGTGATGATGTGAACTGCGACCGTCCAGGCGAAACAGTCGCTAGTTCTGCATGGAACGGGTTCGTAATTGCAACGCCAGCAGTGCGGCGAGGATGGCAAGTACGCCGAGCAAGCTGAACGCGGCAGTGTGAGTGCCGGTTCTAGCTTTCATGAAACCGATTAGTGTCGGTCCCGCGAAGCTGCCGATGTTTGCAATCATCGTCACCAGAGCGATCCCAGCCGCCGCCGCCCGACCGGTAAAGAACTGGGTCGGCGTGGACCAAAACGGCCCGTAACTCGCGCAGTGCCCAAGCGGAACCAGTGCGAGTGCAATGATGACCATGACAGCTTGATGCAACCACGCGCTTCCGATGAGACCTACGCCCATCACAAACAGTGGGACAGCTGTATGAATCGCTCGTTCGCCAGTGCGATCAGAATGGTAGCTGTTTAACAGCATACCGACAATTGTCACTGCACTGATAGCACCCAAAACCAGGCCCACCTTAAAGTTGCCGAGGCCTGTCAGTGACTTAATAACAAGAGGCGCCCAAAAGGAATAACCATAAAATCCAGCCGCTACCAGCAGGAAGATCAAACCGAGCTTCCAGACGTTAAAATCCGTGAGTGCGACACGAATCCCCGGCGCCAGTACGCGAGCTTTTCGTTCCGCGGCAAGTGTTTCTATCAGCCAGTTACGTTCTTCCGGTCTCAGCCAGTGGGTTGTCTCGGGGCGATCCTTCAAATAGAACAGGACAGTGGTGCCCAGGATTACAGCCGGTATTCCCTCCAGCAAAAACAACCATTGCCAGCCAGCCAATCCGTGAAGACCATCGAGCTCTAACAACGCTCCTGATACAGGGGCTCCTATTAAGCCCGTGACCGGCACCGCAGTCATGAAAGCTGCGATGGCTCGCGCGCGATGTGCCACAGGATACCACAAGCTTAAATAGTAAATGACTCCGGGGAAAAAACCGGCTTCGGCTACTCCGAGTAAAAATCGCAGCAAATAAAACGCTGCAGGGGTCCGCACAAACATCATGGCGGCTGAGACAAGTCCCCACGACACCATGATCCGTGAGATCCAAAGCCGGGCTCCGACGCGTTCCAGAATGATATTACTTGGAATCTCAAAGAGACAGTAACCAAGGAAGAAAATACCCGAGCCAAGGCCGAATACCGTCGAGCTGAAGCCAAGATCGGCGTTCATTTGCAGGCCAGCAAAACTCACGTTCACACGGTCCAGCCAGGCGATGACGTACAAGACGAAGAGGAATGGAATGACTCGCCACGTAACTTTGCGCAGCGTAACGACCGAGATCTCCTCTGTTTGAGCGGACACGCGTGAGTTAGCGGTGCTTCCAATGGAGCTCATGCCTTAAAAGAGATTTGCAATCTGCCGCGATGTTTTGATTGCCATATGCTCGCATTTCGAATAGAAACCGCGTCTTTGAACCCAAATGAAAGCGACAAAAGCGTTCTCCCTTCTCATTGCAATTATTACGTGTGCTACATCTGTTAATGCAAGCGTGCCAATCGTGTTCGGCTACGGCAAAGGCCGACGGGCAGTAACAAACCTTCTAACGAGTGCAGAAGATAAGCTGAAAAAAGGCGATACTGCGGGTGCGAAGCACGATTTGGATGCAGCTCTTCATAGCGATCCAACGTTCTGGCCGGCGCTCTACGTCCGCGCGCAGATTTTTGCAAGCCAGGGCAAACCCGAGCTGGCTATTCAAGATTGCAACGAAGCGCTTCGACAGTATCCGGGTTTCGTCGAAGCCGCTCTGCTCCGGGCCAGGATCAACGCAGCGCTTGGGAAATACGCAGAAGCATCAAAGGAGTTTAATCATCTCATTTCGATTCATCCGAGGAGTGTGACTCTGGCCAGAGCGCTGGGCGATCGAGCCTGGTTTCAGGCGACTTGCCCAAACCCGGCGTTTCGCAATGGGAAACAAGCAGTCAAAGACGCGAAGGCCGCTTGCAGCATGCTGCAATGGAAGGACGAAGATACCATCGACACGCTTGCTGCTGCCTACGCGGAGACTGGTGACTTTGCCTCTGCAACGCGCTACGCGTCCCAAGCCCTGGCTATCAAGGGAATCGAGCCAGCCAACGCCAAACGAATTCAACAACACCTGACATTATTTCAGCATAATCAACCGATTCGATTATAACCACCACTCCAGTTGCGAGGTTGGTACGAATCTGTGCCCACCAGTAATGGCTTGAATCTGCAGCAAAGGTCCCGACTTCAAACGTAACAGTCGTCGCGGTTGCTACTTGCCGATAAGGATCAAAATACCAGCCGCCAGCGCCAACAGTGCCATCACAATGCCAGGGAAAGCAAAGTGAAGAAGTGTAGTGAGTCCGATGAGGATCAGATAGATCGCAAGAAGGAGCATTCCGAGGTTTTTGGTGATGTTCATGGTTAATGTTTGAAGCAAACCGAAATCGTTTGCACTACTAAAATGCGACCGCAACACTCTCTGCAATGTCGTGACAGGTCGTTCGCTAACGAGTACTTCTCGAGTTAAGCCGCCGGAGGAACGCGCAGTTTCGATGGGACTAAAATCGCGTCGCTCATTCCATGCAGAAACTTCTTGTCCGCCGGAACGATGGTTGCCAGCGCGCCGCGCATTCGTACACGGTCCTGTTCGACGAAATAGTAAGGGCAAAGGCGGACGCGGCCTTTCATCGTTCGCAACTGGTCGGAGTCAGGATCCCAGTATGAATGCTCAAAAAGAGCGCCTTTGTGAAAGCGTTGCATGATCGTCGGCGATGATTGGAATGTCTCCAGAGCGTGATCGATTCGTTTTTTCCATTCTGCATGTGCCAGGTCGGCACCGAGCGCAACGCCGCGGCTGCCCCAGCCAAGCGGAGAGAAACCGCTCACTTTCAGAAGTAGATCGCGATCTTTCTGGCTGAAGTTAGCGGCTTCACGCCAGTCCTGAATTTCGAGGCGCGGTATGACCGCATGCTGTGGTAAGGGCGTCGGATCGAGCAGCCATGAGTAAGGGATCACTTCCTGCAGCTTGAGGAAATATTTCTCGCCCAGCTCGCGTCGCCAAAACTCGCGCAGTGGTTGCATCCAAAAAAGTGCGAACCACATTTTTTCTTCGAGATACGGTTTGATGGGCGGCGTGATGCTGATTCGACCTTCGGCAGTGGCGCGCAATGTTTTCTCGATTCCGGGAATATTTGGCAGATCGAATAACTCGTAGAAACGGTATACGGCGCGTCCGTCCTGTGGCTCATAATTTTCTGCAGCTGCGACTCGCCAGTTATAGCCGGCGGCGGTGAGCTTGGACTGAGACATTGGTTGATTGCTGTGGTCAACGCCCGCGGCTATAACCCGATTCCCGTTTTCGTCTGCCTTTTGGTTCAGTCTCGCGGCGACCCATTGCATCTCTGGCCGATACGTGGCCGCTTCCTCTGAGATGACAATGTCCCCACCATTTGGCAGCACGGTCCGGAATCCATCCAGCATTCCGTCGGAGCCGCCGATAATTTCGTCTTCGAAGGATGAATAAGTTTGATTAAGCCAGCCGGTGAGCCCAATGCCGCCCGGTACCGAATCAATTTCGGCGATGATATAACCTTTTTCGGTCAGGATGAGATCAGGGCGAATTACCCGTGGCAGATCGTTTCGAATTTCTTTGCGCCTCGAAAACTCAATCAATTCGGCGGGTTTACCGGCGTCGAGATAAGCCGCAACCCACGGAGGTTGCTTACCCCTGACGCTGAGCTGATACAGTTGATTGCAGGCGCGCTGAAAGACGAACAACCGATGCCCGAGTTGTTCCAGTTCCGCTACAAATTTTTTCTCAATTGAAAATGCGTCGGGTGAGAGAAGCCAGGCTTTTTCCGCAAAAAGCCCTTCTTTCGGGAACGCAGCTCGAATCTCAGCCAGCCTGTTGGTTTGATTATCCACGTCGCGAGGTAAGGTCGAATGCTCGGTAGCTGACGTCCAATGCCGAATACAACCAGCCCCAATCATTTTATGGGACTAAAAATGCGCGTCGCCCGCTGCGACTATCTGCCTGCAGCCATTCTCTTCAGCGCAAGCTTAACCAGTTCCTCTGCCGATTTTGCTTCGCCTTTGTCCTGAAGGTCTCGCACGGTTTTATGCGCATCGATCTGTTTGTACCCAAGTGCGATCAACGCGAGCACGGCTTCGGTCGCCTGTTCCTCCTCAGGGGTGGGGGCGTGCGCAGCGCTTGCAGCTTCCCATGCGGCGGCCACACCCAGCTTGTCTTTTAATTCAAGAACGATTCTTTCAGCTGTTTTCTTTCCCAGTCCGCTGATTTTTGAAATCGCCCCAACATCGGAGTTTACCACCGCAGCCTTGAAATTATTCACGCTCATTCCGCTGAGCACTGCGAGCGCCAGCTTCGGACCGATGCCGCTGACATTGTTGACCAGAAGACGAAAAAGATCCCGCTCGGCAAGGGTCATGAATCCGTAAAGCACATGGGCGTCCTCGCGAATGGCCAGATGTGTGAGAATGCGAATGGGCTGGCCCGGTTCCGGCAGCCGGTCGTAGCTGGAAAGCGGGATGAACACTTCGTAGCCAACACCCGCGACATCGATAATTGCCTGCGTGGGCAACGCGTTGACCAACTTGCCATCAAGAAAAGTGATCATGAGAAAATGTTGTGAGGTTGAATCGGGCCTGTCTGGTTTGTCATCGCGGTCGCACGTGAATCCACAGAGATGTGCGCGTTATTCAACATGAAAGAAAGGGAGAACGACTTCAACGAAATCACTCAGGTTTTAGCAGGACGGTAAGATCAACCTCTTTGCCCTTTGGGATATTAAAACCGCGCGTTGAAAATGTCGTTGCCTGCTGATTCGGAAAAAGCGTTGGAGCCAGTGACGCAGGCACAACAATCAATCGTGGACCGGGTTTGGACATGAATTCGGCTGCATTTTTTTTGTTCAGCCGCTTGAGGAAACCGCGCAGTTCCGATCGAAAATACCAAACCAGACTGGGTTCCTGGAATTCAACGGCGGCAAATTGCATGTTTGGTTGCAGATGCGCGCGTGATTCCTTGAAAAGTTGATAGGCGGGAAAAAATCGCGCGACCAATGGCGGGACCACCAGCGCGATTGCTAGCAACACGGACGCAGTAGCGACTGCGATTGTTGTGAACGGGCTCCGGCGACGTGCCACCGCGGCCGGTCTGTTCCCCTCCTTTCTCGACGGAGATGCCTCTTCGCTTCCACCCACCGAGACCTCCTGGTGGGTCCAATGGCGTGCTACCAGCAGCGCCAGCATTCCAAACGCAGGAAGGGTATAATGCGGCAGCTTGGTTTTAATCAGTGAGAAAATGATGAAAATGATTGCCGCTCCCGAGAAGAGGTAACAATCAATGTTATCCCGTTTGTGCCACAATCGCTTCAAAAGCCAGGGCAACTTGATCGACCACGGAAAGAAACTGACAAATACCGTCACGAAATAGAACGGCAGCAGCAAAATATATCCGCCTAACGAGTCCAAGCCGTGCCCTTCCATCGTGGCAAACGATCGGCCGATCACGTGCCGCCCAATTCCGATGCGCAGGAATTCACCATTTGTGCGAATCAGAGCCGGAATGCCCCATGCCGCGACAATCACCAGCATGAGTGCAATGCCGCGAACGAACTTGAAGCGCCGGCCCAACTGCAAATCGTGCGCGTAGAAGCGAGTTGCTGCTACGGTCAGCAAAGGGGTCCAGGCGATCGGTCCCTTGGCGAGAAAGCCCAATGCCAGGGAGACATAAAAGAGAAACCACCAGTGAGTGGTCTGATGCTTCGCAGGTGCTGCCTGGTGTGGTGTATTCGTCAAGCCATCACGAAGCAATTCCAGTGCGCTCCAGTGCGCCGTGGTGACAAACAAAGCCAGCCACATGTCGGCCACGGCCGCTTTCGCATGCACAAACGTCTGCAAACAGAGCGTGAAAATAATCGCTGCGCGCCAGCCGGTTGCTCCGCCACCAATCTTGAGCCCTCGAATCGGGATCGTTATCGCGACAAGCGCAGCGGCGACCGCCGAGGGAAACCGCGCTGCGAAATCGTTTTCGCCGAAAATGCGATAACTGACTGTTTGCGCCCAGTAGGTAAGGGGAGGCTTGTCGAGCCGTAGTTGATTGTTGAAATAAGGAACCACGTAATCGCTGCGTTGGATCATCTCTCGTGAGGCTTCAGCAAAGCGCGGTTCGTCGCGATCAATCAGCGGCAGACTCCAGGTGCCTGCGATATGAAAAAGCAGGCAGCCGACGAACAAGAGCGCGTGTTGCACAAAAACCCGGAGTGATGATTGGTGATCGATCCCCGACAATCCGCTAGATACAGTCATGGTTTGCTATTGCCTGAGTCAGCGCGGCGTTTAAGCACCGTTTATCGGAGTTGCGCATTTCAGCTTTGCCTTCACAATAGCCGCCTGTAAATCCGCCTGAAACTTAATTGTGAGTCGCAGATCTGCTTTTTATTGGCTGATCGGCATCGTCATCGCGGCGATCGCGATTGCGTGCGCGTTTTATTTTGACGATGCGGTGCGTGATTTCATGGCGCAACATCAGAGTCCCGCGGGGCGCCAGTTCATGCGCAACGTCAGTTTCTTTGGCGACTGGCCATCACACGTTTTGCTCGGC
>DASREH010000133.1:0-24424 GCA_035652195.1 Candidatus Udaeobacter sp.
CTTTTGCACAACAATCGCGATGGCACCTTTAGCAATGTGACCACTTCTGCTGGTGTTTCAATCAGCGGCAGCTGCTGGGCAGCGGTTTGGGGTGACTTTGATAACGACGGGTACCTTGACCTCTACATCACGAACGCAGGCAACACTGGCCAGGGCACCGGCGATCATAATTTCCTTTTCCGTAATAAGGGCAACGGCACCTTCACCGATGTGGCGGCTACGACCGGGGCAGCGTTGCAGGATGATTTTGCCCTTCATAAAGGTGCTGCCTGGGTGGACTTTGACAATGACGGCTTTCTCGACTTGATGGTGAAAGACGGCATAGGAAACGAAAACGATAATGGCCCGGCCGCCCTTGGCTTACACCGCCTGCTACGGAACGCCGGTAGTCACCTTAACCATTACCTTGAGATCAATCTTCGCGGAGTGCAATCCAATGGACGCGGGATTGGCGCGCGGGTAAGCGTGACTTCTTCAAATGGGGTAGCCTATCGCCAAAACAACGGCGGTGGTGGCGGCGAGTACGCTTCGCAAGGGAGTCAGCCTTTGCATTTCGGACTCGGTGCGGCGACGAGCGCGACAGTAGTAGTAAACTGGCCCAGCGGTGTTGTAGACACGCTCCAGGACGTACCCGTCAATCAGATCATGACGATTGCCGAAGGATCGTCCCGATCCCGATAGGTGTCGATCGCGATGGTCACGCCAACGGTTTTGAAGGGTGAATAACGGCCATAGCCTTGGCTGGCGATAAGCGACGAAAAAGTTGCTTCTTAAGGCTCGGCGGTTTGTCGCTTTCTATTCAACGGCTAACGACAGCGGTTGAAACGCCAATGCAAAACTCCTGTTACATCGGCAAGGGCGAAGCGAACACGCCAATGACTAGCTTGGTCGCATCGGATGTGTGTTATGCGATTATCTCGTAGCGGCGCGTTGAGGTCTCATTCGCCCGGGCCACAATCAATGCCTCGTACTAAAACACCGCCATGGCAAATGGGAAAGAGGCTAACGCAGATTACCAAAATTGATTGAGCAGAACCTCTCCCGTTCAAAGGTTGCCTTCCAAAGCATCGCCCTGGATCTGCAAAGTTGTCTGATATTGCGCCGCGTCAGCATCATCTTGATAGAGCTCAACATACTTTGCGCCCAGTAATACACCCGCTGTGAGAGCCTCGTTCAGCGTGCCCCCGAGACGCTGGGGATCATGGATCGCCGAGCAAAGCATCTGAAATCCAGTCGGCTGTGTATGGTAGTAAGTGTAAATCGCAAGGTTCGGGTAATAATTCGCGTTCGACTGCGCATTCAGCGTGGCGTTCATGATGCCGAACCTTCTTGGATAAGTGACCACCGCCCAGTCAATAACCGTTTTGAGGTTGGTTATTGTTTCCGCTCCTAAAAACGGCTTTGACGCTGTGATGAAGAACGGCGTCTTTGGGAAAGCTTCGGCATAAGCCGCGATGATTTGTTTAGCGGCGACTTCCCAGGCAGGCGGTCCACCAAGCGCAGTGAGCGCGTTGTTATCAGCAGTGGTTCTGGCGAGGGCAGTTTCAATGAATTGTCCGAGCCCGGATATAACTACGTAACGAAGGGCTGGGTTTCCATCATAGCGCTGTCCCATTGTGCGAACGAATGGCAGCCATTTACTTTGAAAGACCGAGTCCCAGGGGAGTGGCATTGAGAGATGCGAGCCATCTTGTAAGTGATATTCCGTCGCTCCGGCGTCGTACACCCACCGGGGCGTACAAGTTCCAGCACTAACTGAAAGGCCTATAAATTTGCCGTGTTGCGTGGCAAGAGCGAGCAACTCGTCAATGTCGCTCCAGTCGTAGGTTGCAGGTCCCGGCTGGACATCACTCCAAATCGGTCTAAGTCGCATTCCGTCTATGTTCGGATTAACCCACGAAGGACTGTTTTCAGGCCGCGCGACATCAACACTAAAAAGTCGGACGATGCCAGCGGGTTGAGGTTTTTGCAGAACTCTCCGCGTCGGCGCACCGCGTGGTGTTGGTCTAGGTCTCCCGGTATCAGGCGCACCTACAGCAAAACTGTTCGAGCTCTGCTCTACGTGCGCTTGGGTGGCCGCGCTACGGCCGGTTGCGATTGGCTCGGCCAGCGCGAACGGGATCACGCAGACGGCCAGAAGCAAAAGTACATAAAACGCACCCTGAATAAGGTGCCCGTTGCTCGAGCGGACTTGTTTTTGCATGGAGGATCATGGAGTTAGAGAGTTGGGCCCATCTGTTGCAAGCGCGTCGAACGATGTCAAGATTTTTCCTAATCCTGCGTCCAACGAATCGACTCGGATTAGACCCTGGCACGAATGGTATTCACGCAAGCTCGGCGGCATAGCGCCAGTCAGTGACGCGGTTCACTGTGGAGACGGCAATTTTGCGAATGTGCAGAAAGATTACCGCGTGACCGTTGCTCGCGGCTGAATGATGGCGGCGTAAGTTTGCTTCAACTGCGCCATCTGATGTTGGCGACGCATGCTCCTCCCCGGCTTTCCTTAACGCGTTTCCGGAACAATTTAAAAAGTAACTAGCGGCAGACTTGAATGGTGCAATTCAGGAAGGATCGGTTTGGCCTCTTAACTTACGATGCCATTCGGCTGACCAGTGCTGAAAACCTGCGCGAGTCGACCACTTTGGTGAATCGCCTGGATGACGTTGTGTGTCGTACCCGGTTGCGGACAAAGCTCTACGCCATTTAAGTCACGGAGGCGCTCCGCGTATTTTCGGTCTCTAACGTGGCCCTCGCAGTAAAATATCTTATACGTGGTTCGGCCATTGTAATTGGCCAGCAGAAGTGACAAATCGCGATGTTCCTCGCTGATGCGCGAAACATCCTTACACCCTCCGAACTTCTTCAGATCGTCAAGATTGATCAACGTCACTGGAGCGAATGCATAAACGACATCAACCTGCAGGTAATGGCCGAAAAGGATAGCGGCGTAACCGCCGGACGATGGCCCGGAACAAAATGTCTGTCTGATACTGGGTAATTCCTGGCGACACCTCCGAAGGCGCGCGATGACGGCGTTAACCTCCGTGATCTGCGGGTTTAAACCAGCGTGGTAAAAAAAACGATAATGATCTTTCAGCAAAACCAAATTGTTCTGAATTAATCCGGTTTCGCGCAGGACGGTCAACGGCTGAATCCCGAGTCCCCCCGCCATCCCGTGGAAAAGATAATACAATCGAGTGGAGTTTTCTCGCGGCCACACGAGAAGAGCGCCGTCTGGATTTTCTTCAAT
Organism: Candidatus Udaeobacter sp.; assembly: GCA_035652195.1. Taxonomy (GTDB): domain Bacteria; phylum Verrucomicrobiota; class Verrucomicrobiia; order Chthoniobacterales; family UBA10450; genus Udaeobacter. The sequence goes on from DASREH010000133.1 coordinate 3,251, forward strand.
CTCGCGGCGCAACTGTTTGTTATACCTCTGAGCGCGGTATCTCGTCGGCACCAGCTGGAACAGGAGACTCTTGATGGTAGCACTCCTAGGAGGAAAATATTCGTCAACGCCGTTGGTTTCACGGCGACGGAAAAGTAAGTTTTTGATCGTAGTCATCCTCGGAGCGCGGAACAGCGAGTCTTGCTTTGCAAGCGCTGCCGCATCGATTGGCTGAACGGCCTGACGTAACCGCTGGATTGCATTTGAGATGATAGCCACTTCTCGTCACCGGAATTTCCCAACCCGAGCAGTTCGAGCGTTGACGTCCGAAAAGTATCGTCCATGTGCCGGAGCACCCAGGCGACGGGATGAGTCATATTGTGGATTTCCATGATTCGCGATAACTCTCCGTGCACTAGCTCGTTGCGATAACGATCAACCAATCGGATCACGTCCCCGAACTTCATCAGACTGACGTCAGTACCGACTTCGACGAATTTCTGTAACCATGCCTCGCGAAACAAGTGGAGCACGGTGAAAAGGAATTGATAGACAGGACGAAAGGCTGGAATGCTCGCTCCATCCACGCCAGGGACCTGCTGCTCAACAGGATGTTCGAGAGCTTCTTCGACCGGAATATCGAACGGACTTTTCGTCCAAGTTAAACTGTTGGCGATATCGATGTTGATTATTCGAATACCTGGCTGATCGATTTCGCGCGCAAGCTTCGGCAAATGGTCACGGTTCAATCGGCTGCTGATTTCCTCACGGCGGGGGTCTTTCGCCCAATCGAAGAACGTCCGGAAACCGAGTTCCTGCATTGCAGCCAGCACGGCTTCCCGATCCTTGGGCGCGATCATAAAATCGATGTCGTTCATCTGTCTGGTGCCGAGACCGTCGTACAGCGTCGATTCGAACGTCATACCTTTGGTTACAACGAAGTTAATTCCGCGTCCGGCGAGCTGCCTGGCGATGTGAACTGTCTCTTTTCGAAACAGGTCGATTTGGCAGCGATTCCACTCTAAAACCGACTCCAAGTGCATGTAGATTGTTGTCGGGATATCGAAACGAAGGTCGGCCGAGATAGTATGATGGGCGAGCATTGGAAGCATTTTATGTCGGAGCGACTGCTCCAGAAGCTCGCCCCAGTCCAGCCGATCGCTTAAAATTAGGTCGCGGACCGCCTGCCGTTCAGAATCATCGACCACGCCGCGAGCGAGTAGTTCCAGGAGAGTCCACTCCGCGCCGAATGACTGGTCGGGCAACGGGCGGCTCATGGTGCTTGGCTGCCTCTTAGCAATTGAACCGCTTCTTTCAGCCTTGCCGCCGTCCGGAAGGTACCTTCGACAAGCATGTGATCGGGAAAACGTATGTTAAACGTCCTTTCCATATCCAACAGGACAGCCACTGCAGTCATCGAATCCAGGCCGAGTTGTGCAAGCTCCACGTCGTAATTGATGGGGGCCGCCTTCGCCGAACGGAGATGCCGTCGCAGGCACTGTTCAAATTCACTGGTTATATCGGCCATAAATTATGCTGAATTGAGACTGGGTCTGTTCAACGCCTCATGTTGAGATACGATCGTGACCCATGCGCAGACGATGCACTGCGACGACGGATGTTCCTCGACAACAAACCTCCGCAGGTGGCTGGAATCCTGCAAACGCGACCAGACTGGCAGTAAGCCCGTAGGCTCCGACATTTGGAATGGCCACAGCGTCTCCAGGTTTCAACGAAGGAACCGATGCGTCACGCGTGACATAGTCCAGTGCGTAATCTGTCGGACCGACTACATCGACCGATTGCATTGTTGCGCCGTCGTGCCCCGCGAGTGGCTCTAGCGAGGCAACAGCGCGATAAATCCGGCCGAGCCCGGCCATTCCGCCCAGGTGAACCATTCCGGTATCAAGTACGATGTGAGTTTTGCCATTCCAGACTTTCACGTCGAGAACGGTCGAGAGCAAAGTTCCGCTTGAAGCGATTAGATAGCGTCCTGACTCGAACCAAAGCTGTGCTTCAGCAGTAAGCGCGCGTTGCGCATTTACCCTTTGTAGTTTTTCACGCAAGGCAGAGATATTCACGGGCGTGTCGGAAGTGCCAAATGGCCACGGGAATCCGCCGCCAAGATCAAGCACGCGAAGAGGGATGCCGGCCGCTGCGATTTGCTCGGCCAGAGAGATACCATGTTCGAAACTCTGTGCCAGCTTGTCAGCACCCTGGATTTGCCCGCCCGAATAAATATGAATCCCGGCGAATTCGACGCCACGCAGCGCTTTAATCCTCGCAGCTCCACCGTTGATCAATTCCGCTGGATCGACGCCGAAGTGGCTTTGCATTGCACCGACGCCTACGCTGCCACTCGGTGCACCTGAAACCTGGAGTCGTAACAGAGCGTTCGCAGGTTTCTTTGTTTCTCGAGCGACGCTAGCCAGGCGTTCCAAGTCATACCACGAGTCACATGAGAAATGACTCACGTCAGCCAGCAACATCTTGCGCAGAAGGGAAACGCTCTTACCGGGACCTGAGCAAAGGATTCGATCGGGCGCGAACCCCGCTTCGCGAACAATATCGAGTTCCTCCGACGAGGCGATTTCCACCCGGCAGCCTGTAGCTCTGAGTGTCGTGCAAACGTCCGGAATCGGGTTCGCCTTAACCGAATACAACACCTGAGAGGACCTGGGAAGCAACTCGAAGAGCGCCTTGGCTTGACGCTCCGCCTCGTCAAGGTCGTAGACGTAAAGAGGCGATCCGTATCGCTCTAACAGTTCACGGCGAAAACTATGCAGAGTGGTGTGCCTCCATTGAAGATAACGCGGTTAGCTTTTCCAAAGATAACTGGCGAACCAGGACGCGATCCACCTTCCCCTGGTTGGCGGTTGCAGGGAATGATTCCATGTGTATGAACCAGCGGGGCACCATATGATGCGGCAGATCAAGCCGGAAATGCTCCACCAGGCGATTGGCTGTGCACGGAGTTCCATCTAATGTCGTGTATGCGACCGCTATGTCTTGCCCAATTTCGGGATTATCGATGCCGAAAGCGACCGCATCCAGCACACCATCGAACCGACGCATATGATCTTCGATCTCCGTGGGACTCACGCGAAAACCGTATGCCTTGATCATCGAGTCCATGCGCCCAAGAAAGTAAAGGTATCCCTCTTCATCGCGCTTCACGAGGTCGCCTGAAAAGACCACCGTCTCACCAGGGAAGCGATCGATCTGCCGGAAGCGTTCCGCAGTAGCTTCGGGTGCTTTCCAGTACCCCTTTGTAACGCAGCTTCCGCGGTGAACAAGCTGGCCTGGAACACCGGGCGGACAATCGCGTCCTAACTCGTCGAGCACGTAAAGCTCAACCTCCGGAATAGCCTTTCCAATCGAATCCGGCCGAACCGGAACCTGATCCGGTGGTAACCATGATGATCGAAACGCTTCGGTCAATCCGTACATTAAGACGACGTTGCTATGTGGAAACGTTGCTCGCAACTGATCAAGCATCCTCAAAGTTACCGTTCCCCCCGTGTTGCAGATGTATCGGAGCGCGGAAAAATCCAGATTATCTTCGTGACCCGGAAGTTGCGGATCGAACATCCTTGAGACGATGAATGGCATGACTGGTAATGCCGTGATTCGCTCGTTCGCGAGAAGCCGAAACAGGTCGCGGGGAAAAATCAAATCGTGCAAGTAGAGCGACGAACCTCGGTACAAGGTCTGCCAAAGCTGGTTCAATCCGTAGTCGAAAGTCAGCGCCAGCACGCCCGCGATGCGATCTGTAGATTGGGTCCCCAGATAACCAGCCACGATCCGAGCGCCATCAGCGAAGTTGCGTTGTGCTATCACAATCCCCTTGGGCCTGCCGGTGGATCCTGATGAGTAGATGATAGCTGCCGTGTCGTTAGGCTGGCGGTCAAAAAAACATTCACCGCCCTGGCATTCCCAGCGAAGCCTGACTAACGAGGTCAACCCCTCTTCATCCAAACCGCGCCCGAGAATAATCTTTGCAGCCACTATGTCGCGGATCTCCGCAGCTCGGGGAGCTTCCGTAACCAGTATTTTCATCTCGCAGTCGCCAGCGACATGTCCGACTTGCTGGGCGCGAAGGAGAGGATGAATCGGAACGACAATGGCATTGGCAAAGAGCACTCCCAGGATCGAAACCACTTGATCAAGTGTCTTTTGCATCCAAATCCCTACTCGATCACCGGGTCGAACGCCGAGTTCCGAGAGGCCTCGTGCCGCAGCTACAGCCTCAGAATGGAGTTGCCTGAAGGTCAACGATGCGCCGCCGCCAAAGATGGCTTCTTTGTCAGGCGTCTGGGCTAACGTACTTTCGAATTGCGCGGGGATCGTCGCTATCTCCATGGCAGCGGCTCTTGACATCGCTCAGGCTGGGGAACTAGTAAACCTAAGGGTCTGATCCAGTAATCTTCGCTTCAGCGGCAGTGATAGCGCCCTTTGAATCTATACACGGCAGATCCCTGCCCATCGCGAAATGCTTTTATCATAGCGCGTATCACGACTCAAGAGAAAACAGGCATATGCCTTTCCACTGACTGTTTCGTGTCGGTCTGTGACAGATAGATCATACGCCATTTATTTTCGCGCTGGGAGCGTCGGGCCATCACGTTGGCGCAAAGACTCGTTAGGCCGTGTGTCTGGCGGTGGACTCTGAAAAAATCCGGTCTCAACTCTTTTTCGAAGTCGAGTCTCGAAGATCTCACGAAAGGAGAGCCGAAGGACACCGGCCACATGGGGCTGCAGCTGCGTGCGCTTCTTTGCACCTTCAAATCTGTTCTTCATTCGCTATCATCTGTCCGATTGAAGCTAATGGACGATCACACGCAATACATTGAGGTGCTCAGCCGGGGAGATACAGCGGATTCTTCTTGGTTGGGTGGCAAGGGGGCATCTCTCTGTCGCCTCGTGAGTCTTGGGCATCGGGTTCCCGCTGGTTTTGTTATCACGCGCAACGCCTTTCAAAGCGGTCTCGAAGAAATGGGACTTGGCTTCGCGCTTAAAAGGATAGACTCGATGCTCTCGGGTTCGGACGATATGACCGCACCGGCTGAACAAATTCGGCAGCGCATTCTTTCCGGGCGGATTCCATCGCAAATTTTCGAACCGATCGTACGAACGGTCGAGAGCTTGCGACTCTGGGAGCCGCCTTCGGAAGGCGTGATTATTCGTTCTTCCGCCACGATTGAGGACGGGACCGCTCATTCTTTTGCCGGCATTTTTGAATCGATACCGATCAACGCTCCGGAAGAATTTGAACCCACGATCAGAGCGATTTGGGCCTCGGTTTTTTCTCCACGCGCGCTCACTTATTTTCGGGAAATTGGAGTTTGTGAACTGCCAGCAATGGCAGTGGTTGTGCAGCGTTTCCTGCGCGCCGAGCGCTCAGGCGTCATGTTCACCCGCTTTGCCGGGTCCGATGGAAGGCCGGGCATTTTGGTTGAACATGTCGAGGGGGATTGCGAAAAACTTGTCAAGGGCGAGGTGACACCGGCGAGGCTTTGGCTGAACGAGGCGGAAGATATGCCGGAGGAAATTGAAGGACCGCTTAGGATCGAACATGTCCGTGCCTTGGCTCAGGTTGCCAGACAGCTGGAACAGAGTTTTGGAGCGCCGCAGGATGTTGAGTGGGTGATCCATCACGACGCGCTGCACATTGTCCAGTCGAGACCAATCACGGCCGGTTTCCTGGGAAACACGGAACCCGCCGCGCCGGCTTCGATCCTCGACGCCGTTCTCAACGGAGTGCCGGCAAGCTCAGGAACAGGATCTGGCCCGGTTCACCTCGTCTTCAACATTGAACAAGCGCTCCAGCTCGAATCGGGATCGGTGCTCGTTACGCCGATGACGAATCCCGATATGGTGGTTGCGATGCGAAGGTCCGCCGCCGTTGTGACTGACGTCGGAGGCATCATCTGTCACGCCGCCATCGTCTCCCGCGAACTTGGTCTGCCTTGTGTCGTTGGAACTGAAGCAGCAACAATAACCTTCAAGAGTGGTGAGCCGATCACTGTCAATGGATCAACGGGCGGCATTTATCGCGGCCTCGTCGAAACCAAAGCCGACGCCACGCCATCGGAACAGTTGCAATGGTCCGACATTTGGTCCGGATGGGTGGAGGCGATAAGAGGCAGGTCGGATCTGGTGCCGATTGTTTCGACGGCAGACGCGTTAAAGGCGATGCCTTCGGGTATTAGCACCGTCGTTCTAGTGCCCGATCTCGACCTGAGAACAACCATGCAAGGTTTGTGGAATGATCTCGAAGGGTTCCCAGCCGATCGTCGCGACAGCGCATTCGACAGCTACATGACAGCGATTACAGCAATCCTCCTCGAACGCGGGAATCCGCAGTTATACCTCTTATCGTTAGGCAATTTATCTCGTCAGCAACTTGGCGAAGCAATCGCGCGAACCGGGACTCAAGCGATCAGGCTTTATGACCATGACCGCGCCCCTTTTCGGTTGGTCTTTGACCCCGGAGTAACGTGGCCGGACGGACCTGCTGCGATTCCGCTCGGCTGCGCGACGGCGATGCGCACAGGGAAAGCAACCGCGCGGCAAAAGATCGGTGGAATGGATGAGGCGGAAGCTGCAGCCCTCGACACGATCAAATTTTTCGGCCACAAACCCGGCAGCAAAATGACCACGATGCCCACGCCGGCGTCACGCGCGAGGTGGTGGGCCATTCTTCCTGAATACGCACGGTTCCATCATGAGTTTGCCACAGCGGCAACGACTGGAGAATTCGAGTGGCTGGAGGTGCGTCCCGAGCTTGTCATCTCTGCGCTTTTAAAGTCTCTGGTTCAGCCCGGCTTCGAAATGGTGCCCCGTGTCCTCGGGTTCCCCAACATTCCACCGCTCCATGTGAAGTGGATAAGATGTCGGTACCATTTTCGCGCCGACAGTTTTGCTCTTGTCTGGCAATCGATTGTTCGCGCGACCTGGAGCGAAGCGTTCATGGTCGATTTGATGCGCCGGGTGCGTGACTCATACGAACGATTGGCCGAAGTCCTCGTTCTATTCCCTAAAACTGAGCAGGAGTTAAGCGCTCTTTCCGGACATCAGATGGTTGCATTAATCACATCATGGTGGCCGCGCTGGGTCGAGTTCTTTGCCCTGTGCTGGTTCATTCAGGCCCAGGGCGATGATGTGCTGTTTCCGTTTATCGATGAGACGGTGACTTATAACCTGAGCAAGCTCGGTCCCCCTCCAGCCGGCAAGACGTGGCCCGGGCCTGCTGATTTTATCGCGCCCACCACTCCGGTATTAAGCGGTGAATACATGGCCGACGTCGCGAAGTTGCGCAAAGCGCTGCTCGCGGCTGGGCTCCGCACGAAAGAAGAAGCCGAGTCCACTCTGAACACCGGACAACATCGCGCCATTGCGCAACAGTTGAATGACCACCTTCGGAAATGGCATTGGATGCGGGATCGCGATTTGCTCTTCGAACCGTGGGATACATATGGCCGTGTCATCGAGACTGCACTCGAGACGGAGCCGCACGCGGTCATGCCATACGAACTGAATCTTCAGCGCAACCTACTCGCGCTCAGTTTTCATTTCGATCTCTCCCACAGCAGCGGCCGCGCGCTTGGATTGAATCATGCCGCGCGTTTTCTGCATGATCTGAATGTCGAACGGGAAAATCATCATGTGCTCTGGCTGAAGTATTCCTACCCGCTTCGGAAACTGGCGGTTGAAATCGAGCGGCGCTTGATCGCGGCTGGCAGTCTCGAGAAAGGCGATATTTTTTTCCTCCAAGCTCCAGAACTCATCGAGGCAGCGAGAAATCTTCCGTCTGCCTTGCCGCCCGAGCTTGTCGCAAATGTCAAAAATCGCCGCAGAGGTTATCTCATCGAAGCACGGCTGATCGGTCCCGAGACGGAGCCGGCCCAAGCGGAAGATGATTACTACTAATGCCATTACAACCCAAGTTCCTGGTCATCGAAGGTTGTAACGGCGTCGGAAAAAGTACAATTACCGACTACCTGATCTCTCGCACCGGTGCTTGCTCGTTTCATTACCCGCCTGAGTTTGTCAGGTTTCGAAGGGACGTGCGCCTGGATCAGGCAGTGGCGCCGCTGCCCCGATTGGTCTACTACCTGGCGGCGACTTTGCATCTGTCGGACATGGTGCGCACTCAGCTCGCCGTTAGCCACGTTATCTGTGATCGTTACCTGGCCAGTCCACTTTCACTCATGATCGGTGACTCGGCGATTGATGAAGAGGATCTCCAGCGCCTTTCGGCGCCGTTTAAGTCCTACCTCTGCATTCCTGATCTGACTCTGATGGTTACAGCCGAGCACGCAGTTGCTAGCGCAAGGATTCATCATCGCGCGGTTAAATCAGGTCTGCTCACCCCGGTTGCAAAAAGGATGATTGAATCAAAAGATTTTTTTCAGAGGAGAGAGGATTCCTGCCGACGCCTGGCAATGAGACTTGGTCCAGTGGTGGAGCTGAACACAACGAACCTTTCGCCGGAAGAAATGCATAACACCGCCTGGTCTTTGGTAGCGTCGAGACTTAACTGGTGATACGCCTAAAGCTGTACACGGAGCGAGAGATGGATCGTCAGGAGAAAGTCATTGCGGTCGCTCAGACTGTGACCCCCATCCGCCGGCTCCGTGGCCAGGCCCGCCGCTTGCTTCGGCAACTCTTGTCTCCGTTGGAGCGGGCCAAGACGGACGAGTGGAGCCAATGGTACCAAGGCGTCTATCGACGCCTGGGTGAGCGCGGCCTGCAATGTAACAAGCCCGGGGAGTGCATGCCAGAGCTAATCCTTCACGATGTTGAGGGCAATGAACAACGACTTGGTCGCTGCTGGGAAGGAAAACCGGCGCTGCTGGTGACGATGTCGTTAAGCTGTGGCCGCACCCGGCGATATGCTCGTGAGCTGGAACGACTGGCGGGGCGGTTCAAAGATGCTGTCAATATTGCCATCATTTACGTAATCGAAGCGCATCCCGTGGATGTCCCTTCACCCTATACCGAGGAGATATGGTTGACTCCGTTGAATGACATAGCTGGGATTCGCTGCCAGCAGCCTCAAACTCTCGAGGAACGCATCGCGCTCGCGCGCCAGCTAAGTCGCCGGTTTCACCTGACCACACCTATGCTTATCGATGCCTTGGATAACCGTGCCTGGCACGCGTTCGGCAGCGCACCAAATGTTGCCATTCTGGTTCAGCCTGACGGCAGAGTTTTCGCCAAGCAAGGGTGGTTCGATCCGGAGGAGATGGAAGGCAAAATCAAGCTACTGATCGCGGATGTCGAGAGGCCAATGAAACTCCACTAATTATGCGGGTGGCGAGCAGACCGCACTGTGGTAAGCAGCGTTTATGCTTCGGGATTAAGCAATACCTCCTGAGGTAAAAGGAACCAAGTCCTGGCGGTAAGATCTTTCTGAAAGAATTCGAGTAGCTTCGTTGCTACTTTCGAGGCGCCCTTTGGGGACGGATGGACGCCGTCCGGTTCGAAGTCAGTGCGTTCCCAAACCAAGCCATCGCTTCGCGGCGTCAATCCATCAGCCCATAAGTACGGCCCCCATGAAACCCAGAGTCTCCAACCAGCAGTCGGACGGTTGATGCATTCCTCAATGAGCCATTTGACTGCGAAGCCTGATTCATACGCTGCTGGTTCGGGACTTAAGTCAGTTTCCGAGTACCCGCCATAAATACGGCTAGATACGTACACAAGTTTTAGCTGCGGAAACTTCGTTTCGAGGATCTCCAAGATCGAACGCAGCGCTCGCTGTAAGAGCCGCGCGTTCTCAGGAAAACCGCGACGCTCGTGGGCAAGAGCGCTTTTGAGCCATACCACCTGGACTTGCGCCGGGGATACTTCATGGGCTCGAAGCCGGCTGTCCACATGTTTCCAGTAACTGCCGAATGGCAGAGCAATATCTATGGCCGCCGCTCCATCGCGAGCAGCATCGATCATCACCAGGTTTGGATTCTTACGCTCGTCAGTTTGCGCTAATCGGATAAACTCCGAAAATTCATGAGACGCGTTAGACATACCGATCGAGATCATGACGATTTTTCCCGAGTTCGAAGGTTCGCCATCTTCACCTAGCGATTGCACCGTTCGGGCGAGGGTAATGCCGCTTTGCAGATAAGCGGCGGGTGGTGAATTTTTGCCGTTCGCATACAGCCCCCCGGTGAAACCGCAGTAATCGGATAATCCAAAATCGAAATCGATAAGAGGAGTCACGGATCAGTCGAGCCGCCTAACGATGACTTTGCCCGTGTAACCGTCTACCTCGAGCAAGTCACCATCTTGAAAGCAACTTCGAGCGTTTCGAATGCCAATCGCCGCAGGTATGCCGCACTCGCGAGCTAAAGTTGTAGCGTGTTGGAGAATTGCGCCCTCTTCAACGACCAATCCGGTCACCCGCGGCAGCAACGGCGCGAGATGGGGGTGTAGAATACTGAGAACAAGAATAGAACCTGCCGGAACATTCATAATGTCTTCCGCGTTGCGTATGACACGTGCCTTCCCGCTTGCACGTCCCGGCGCCGCGCCCACCCCTGAGTACACGATCTCCGAAGTTCCCGCGCTCATGAAGATGCCATAATCGTTGCAAGGCGGTTCGGATCGACGCCGTGCGATGACAAGTAATCGTTGTTTCTCATGTAACCGAGACGGCGCGTGCGAATCACTGCCGGGTCCAATGTTCCGGTCGTGAGTTCTTTAACCTCGAGGAATAACAGATCCGCTGTTTGGAAACCCGGTATTTTCTCGCAAATTCCCGCTGCGTATTGCCGGAGAAGCGGAATCATGCAGAGATAAAACCCGCGACGCACATACCATGTTTCCCGTTCCAGAAAATCGAGCCAAAACCCAAGCACACACCGGAGCGCAGCGATCCTGCTCGCTCCTTGTGATGTGGGTCTGGCCAACACTGGTGCTTTGGCGAAAGACAAACGCCGGCGAAGCTGTTCGGCATCGATCTCATCGCATGCCGAGTGTAGCACGCGAATCACATAATCCGGATCTTCATAACCGGGCGAATCCCAGGCCAGGCGACCAAATCCTGTGTGGCGACGGCAGAAGGTCATAACTAGCTCAAAGACTTCTGATGGTACGTGGGGCCATTTTTGTCGCAGCGTTTGCGGTGTGTAGCCAAGCACGGAGCAAGCCTGATGCAAAGCGAACGTCTCTTCCATAAGTTCGGCGCCGGCACTTCTTTCGGGAAATGGCGGCGGTTCAGTATCTCCCGCTTCTTCAAGGCTGCGTAAAAGAACATCCGGCACGAATTTACTTAAGATTCCATACGCCAATATCAGGGCCATTCTATTCGCAAGGCGTTCGAACTTCTTCTTGATCGAGCACTGACCTGACCCGATTTGAGGATCGAGACTTCCGTTCGTATTCAAAAGGGCGTCGCAAGCCGCGGAATGCCCCGCCTGCATGAGGTTAAGATTTTCTGGCGTGAACCATGCGCGTAAGGCGTTAGTTAGAGATGCGACCTTGGATCGATCTAAAAAGAGGTCACCGTTTTCGTTCAGCGACGCTGGAAAATCACGCTCCGAAGTTAGACCCGGCAACCCGATCGTTGTCGCGGCCTGGCTTGCCAAGCTGAATATCGATCGTTGCAACGGCAAACCAACGATGTGCCGGCGATACGGTTGCGTGGAACTTCCAATTGTTGGCGCCATGTTACCAGTGAGCCTGGCTTCATCAAGCATCACCGAGTTCTTTCGCCGTCAGTCGCGGGAAAGCGCCGCGGAGGGCGGCCCGTCGCCCTTCCGGTCCGAGCGCTGCCATTCCAAGACGGTCTGCGTCCTGAGGGTCATAAGCAACCAGATGAATGGAAATCGGCTCAATAACAGCCTCAGGAAACTTCAGCATCAACGTGACGGTATCGGCGCCGGCGGTAAGCGCTTCGTCTGGAACACCAAACTGATAAACACCAGGCAACAATTCCCTGTCGACTTCAAGAAAGCTTCCAGCCCGATATTCCCCCAGCTTCCCTTTCACAAGGGGTATGCGACGCACTTGAGCCTCTCCTTCGCGAATGTAGGCCGCACTGGCCTGGCGATTGTCTGAGTCCAAACCGATCTTCCCCGAGCGGAGGTCACTAGCGTCGAGCGCGAAGACGAGCAGTATCTTCGACTGAGTTCCTTTCTTTAGAGCGTAAGACATATATTCACCGTTGATATTCTTTTTCCGCTTTTAACCTCGCGTTCAATTCTTTCTCGGCTTGCTCACCAAGGGCCAATTCCATTTCCGTGAACCGCGGTAACGCTTGCCGAAGAAATTCATGCCGCTTGTGGCCGGCCAAACTCCACACCCCGATGCGCTCTGCATCCTGGGGATCGTAGGCCACAAGGTTAATTTCCACCGGCTTGACCAGCGCGTCGGGAAAACGGATCAACAAAACAGCGCGGGCAGAACCTTCCGCAATCATCTCATCCGGTGCACCGAATTGATAAACGCCAGGCAGCAACTCGGCATCAACTTCAGCAAGGGCGCCCGCTCCCCATTGACCGACGTGGCCTTTTACCATCTCCACCCGCGTGGCCGCAGAATCGCCTTCTCGAATGTAAGCTGCAGTGCCGGCCGGGAGATCCCTGGTTAACCCGGTCCTGCCTGAGGTGCCGTCTCCCGACGTTGCATAAAAAAGAAGCAGCTTAGACTTTGTTCCAGCTTTCATCGTGTAAGCGTGCTGTACTGGCATGATGATCTCTCCTATGGATGCAATTTGTTTTCTATAAACTCCACTAATGCACGTAGCGTTCGAAAATTTTCCTGCATGAGTTCGGTATCCTCGACGCGGATCCCGAAATGCGATTCGACGAAAACAATCAATGGCCAGATACTCAGGGAGTCAACGACTCCGCCATCCGAATCCAGCAAGGGTTGATCTAATGTCGGCATCGCCTGGCCATTCTTAGCTGCGACCTCACTGATGTACTGAGTCAATACTTCCTGGACATTCATCTTCTGCACATTGATGACCAAATCTCTTGGTTCGACCCTGCTCATTGATGGTGCGGATGGCCATAAGGCCACGTGAAGGACTTTCTTCATACACTCTGCCCGCAAACATATGGATGATGTCCTCTGGATATCGATGGTGTGCGAGCAGTTTAAACGCGTAGGGATGTTGCCAAAACGCATCGATCAGCTCCTGCACATTGTCCTGTCCGTGGTCACAGATTCGCTCGTAATCGGCGAATGGGTTGCCCCGCGCTCTTGGGACATCGCCTAGATGTGAGATAATAGCCGAGGCGGCATACTCAGCTTCTTTCATGGCAAAAAACACTCCGAACGAAAAGACCGGATCGATGAAGCGGTGAGAATCACCGACGCAAAGGAACCCTTTTCCCGCAAAATTCGAGATTCGGTAGGAGTAGTTGGAAACAACGCGCGCTTCCTCGATAAAATCGATTTCTGGAAGGCGCCGTGTCAGTTCGGGATTCAGCTGGTGAAGTTCGCGCAACAGAAAGTCATCTTTGCTCTCGTCCTTCAAACGATAATAATCAGCGGGCACGACAACTCCGACGCTCGTAACCTCGTTGTCAAGCGGAATGAACCATGCCCAATGATGCTTTTGGCGATAAAAAATCAGCGTGTTTCCAGCCGCCGCTCCCGGATCGCGGATAGCGCCTGCTACCTGTGAGAAAACCGCCAACTGCCGATCATAATTACCCCTGACTTTCCTGCCAGTGACGCCGGCATTGCAAAGAAATGCAGCCTGGCCCGAAGCGTCAACCAATACTTCCGATACGATGTCCTCCGTTCTGCCGCCGTTTGTGCGCACACGCACTCCTCCAACGGTATCGTCTTTTAAAAGCGGCGCGACAGCCTCCGCTTCCATCACCGAGACACCGCGCGCCGCGGCAGCCGTGAAAAGCATGTGATCAAAATCACTCCGCCGCACGGACCATGTATGCGTATCGAAAAGGCCCGACTCGGGACGCCAGCCCTTAACGGGAACCCAGAAGGCATTTTTGCCCTTGGGCCCATAAACCGTGACGCCGTACTTCACCGGATGCCGGCGGGAAGTCATTTCCGCTTCGAGTCCTAGCGTTCGCAAACAATTGCCGCACTCTCCGGTCAGAGATTCACCGATATGGTAACGAGGCAAACGCGCTTTTTCGACCAATGTGACCCGGAGACCGGCTCGGGCGAGGAACATGGCGGCGGCACTGCCACCAGGTCCGCCACCAATGATCGCAACGTCGGTTTTCATGCCCATGATTGAGGACAATATCCCGCCGCGACTAATCCCATTTCCATTTTTTTCACGACGTTGCAGGAGTTTGTCAACCAAAACCACACATGAGTGGCGATAGCTCGAAGTGCAAGCCGTCAGTCTTGATTCGTTAACGCTTGGCGGCTGAGCAACAACTCCGCGATATCCAGCACTTTTACGGTTTCTCCTCCTTGCGCGGCCGCCATGCCGTCGCTCATCATGTTCAAACAGAAGGGGCAGGCTGTGGCGAGAGTGCGCGCCCCGGTTGAGACGGCTTCCTGGGAGCGTAAGACCGAAACCCGTTGTGATGGCGCTTCCTCGAACCACATCCGACCTCCACCGGCACCACAGCAGAAGGTCTTCTTTCCGCAGCGAGGCATTTCGCGATACTGCGGATCTTTAGCGGCGCCGATAACCGTTCGTGCCGCTTCTACTTCTCCGTTCGCTCGGGCAAGATAGCACGGGTCGTGCAAGGTGATCGGTTCGCCGTCGCTACTTCCATTGGGCAAGCGGCCTTTCTCGATCAATTCTGCGAGCAGAGTCGAATGGTGTTGTACTTCGTAATGGCCACCGAATTGCGGGTATTCATTCTTCAGCGTGTTGTAGCAGTGTGGACACGGAGTGACGATCTTCCTCGCTTTACGCCGCGTTAGCGTCGCGATGTTCGTCTGTGCGCGCTCCTGAAAAAGGAATTCATCACCAATTCGACGCGCCGGATCGCCGGTGCAGGTTTCCTCCCTTCCGAGAACGGCAAAGTTTACTCCTGCCTGCTTGAGTAACTGGACTGTGGCTCGCGCCACTTTCTGTGCGCGCGGATCGAATGACGCGGCACAACCGACCCAGAACAGATATTCGAAACTGGGATTTGATTCGACAGTTGGTACCTCGAGACCCGCTGCCCAAGCGAGCCGGTCAGAGTTAGGCTGCCCGTAAGGGTTAGCCTGGTTAGCCACCTGTTGCAACGCTTTGGCGGGCGGCCCGGAAAGTCTTCCCTCCCCGATCAAATCGCGCCGCATATCACTGATTAAATCCACGTGCCCAATCAAGACAGG
Organism: Candidatus Udaeobacter sp.; assembly: GCA_035652195.1. Taxonomy (GTDB): domain Bacteria; phylum Verrucomicrobiota; class Verrucomicrobiia; order Chthoniobacterales; family UBA10450; genus Udaeobacter. The sequence goes on from DASREH010000133.1 coordinate 18,500, forward strand.
GCACTCTTGAACACAGGCCTGACACATGGTGCATGCCCACAATGTTTCGTCACGGATCGTTCGATGAACATCGTCGCCGCCTGACGACATCAAATTTCTTAGATCGATCACAACCGCTTTCGGCGAAAGCGGCTTACCCGAAGCCGTCGCCGGACACGCATCCTCGCAGCGACCGCACTCCATGCAGGAATCAAGGCTGAGCAGTTGTTGACGATTGAAGTCCACAAGCTCGTGTACACCCATGCGACCAGTCTGCTCGACATCTTCCATCTTCAACGGCGCTAGTGCACCCATCGGTCGTTCCGGGCGGGCCGCGATATTAAGCGGGCCAGTGATCACGTGAAGGAATCGATCCACAGGAATAGTCGCAATGAACGCCGCTACCAGAATCGCGTGCAGCCACCACGCAGCCAGATGCATGGATTGCGCAGTGGCAACATCGATCCGACCTAATAGGGTGGTATCGATGAGCCAGCCAACCACTGACCAATGTGCAATTGGTGGCTGCACCTGAGTGTAATGCATCCGCAGCGCTTCCACTACGAAGCCGGTAACGCCTAACGAGAGTAGCACCCCCAATAACCACCAATCGCGCCAGTTGTGGCCCAAACTCGGCTTTCGCCGAAACGCGCGACGATACATCGCCAGGAGGCAGCCGATAATAAAAGCCACTCCGAAGACATCCATTGTCAGCTCGTAGATGAGATAGTACCAGCCGTGGTGAAAATTGTACGGCCCATCCGTGGCGATCCCCAACAGGGTCGTGCCAATGGTTAAGACAACAAACCCGCTGAACAGTAGCAGGTGCAGTAGCGCTCCCAATGTCTTTTTGTGAACCCGCTTTTGCGCCGCGGCGTAAATCGCAAGCCGCTCTACCCACACGCGCCAATCACGCTCAAATCCGCCCTTCTGCCCTTTACGCCAGAGCCGCACCCGGGCCATTACTTGCCATGCAAGAACCGCCACACTCACCCCGATCATCACGAAAAACACGACTCGCATCCACGGAGCGATGTTGCCAAACACCTCGCGAGTGGCGTTGTCTATATCACTCATCGGATTCTGGCTTACGATCCCCGGATCGCTTCGATGAGTTGCGGAACGATTTGATACAAATCACCTACAAGAGCGTAAGTTGCCATGTGAAAAATCGGAGCGTCGGGGTCTTTATTAATGGCAACAATTACACGCGAATCCTTGATACCCGCGAGGTGCTGAACGGCCCCGGAAATACCAAGCCCTATGTACAATTCCGGCGCAACGATCTTGCCGGTCTGTCCGATTTGATAGTCGTTAGGCGCCATCCCTGCATCGACTGCAGCGCGCGTCGCCCCGATTGCGCCGCCTAAGGCGTCTGCGAGACCGCCTACCAAACGTTCGAACGTCTCCTTGTCCTTCAGCGGGCGCCCGCCGGATATCACTACGCGAGCTTCGGTTAAATCGGGTCGGCTCGACTTGCGCTCCTCGCGAGAGATGAATTGCATATCGTGAGGGAGCGACGCCACATCGAGATCGAAATGCTTGACAGGACATGGTGCTGCATCTGCGGCAGGGGCTTCGAATGCCGTGGCACGGGCACTAAGAACGCGGCGGTCACCTTCCAGTTTTACAGTGGCGAACATGCTGCCTGCGTTGATGGGACGTCGATAAGCAATCGATCCCTCCATTTCTTCGAGCGCGACCACATCGGTGATCATGGGCGCATCAAGCAGGCCGGCTGCGCGCGGCAAAACGTCTTTGCTATATGTTGAGGAAACAGCCAGAACGGTCTTTGCACCGCACTCTCGCGCTGCTTGCGCGATCACGGTGGCGTATCGATCGGCCAACGGCTCCGCCAACGCTGGGTCGTCGGCTACAATTACTGCAGACGCGCCGTAAGTAACAAGAGACGCTGCGATCTTGTCCAGGCTTTGGCCGATAACGAGCAGCGCATATTCGCCGCCGAGTTGTCGCGCCAATGTGATTGCGTGTAACGACGCACGCTTCACCTGTTGGCGATCGTGTTCGATGACTATCAGTGACTCCGCCATGCTAAAGCACTTTCGCCTCCAGCTTAAGTTTCGTGAGCAACTCCTCTACCGATTCAACGCGCGTGCCAGCGGCGCGCTTCGCCGGACGCGCGACAGACAGCACAGTTGTAAGCGGACGCACACTAACTCCCAGTTCCTCGCAAGTTAGAACATCGATTGGCTTACGGCGTGCCCTCATCAAGCCGGGCAGCGAGACATAGCGTGGTTCGTTCAGGCGAAGGTCGGCTGTTATAACCGCAGGCAGATTGGCTTCGATTACTTCAAGGCCGGCATCGGTTTCACGCGTGCAACGAACGCGGCTCTTGTTTTCCAGGAACTCAATCTTCGACACAAAGGTCGCTTGCGGCCAGCCCAGTAAACCAGCCAGCATTTGACCAACCTGATTTGAGTCATCATCCACAGCTTGCTTTCCCATGATCACAATGCGCGGCGCTTCCTTTTCGACTATCGCTTTCAGAATACGCGCCACGGCATATGGATCGAGAAGGCGAGAATCATCAATGCGAATAGCCCGGTCGACGCCCATCGCCAGTGCGCTGCGAATCTGTTCGTCCACGGCAGGACCCCCGATCGTGACTCCCGTAATTTCCGCCGCTTCGCCGCGTTCGCGAATGCGCAAGGCTTCCTCGATCGCAATCTCGTCAAACGGATTTATGACCGACTTCGCAGTCGAAACCGCCGCGCCCGGAACGCTGGTTTCGTTAGGGTCGGGCACGCTCTTGAAGCAAACGAGGATCTTCATCGATCTTTGTACTAAATCATCCTTCAGCAGGGACGACGGAGCTGCAGCTGCATTTCTTGAAAGCCTCGCACCCGGCGCTATCTCACAGCCCAAGCATCGAAGCAATAATGTTGCGCTGGATTTCGCTCGTCCCGGAATAGAGCTTGCTGCCGATTGCGTCGCGCAATTCCCGCTCGACTTCGTATTCGGTCATATAGCCGTAGCCGCCATGGATCTGAATTGCGTCCTCACAACATTTCACCCAGCAGTCCGCAATGTGCAGCTTGGTCATCGCGGCCTCCAGGTACACCGCTTTACGATGGCTACTCGACCAACCGTAATGGTAAAGCATGTGCCGCGAACTCTCGACACGCATTTTCATATCCACGATTTTGCTCGCCACTAACTGGTATTTGCCGATCGATTGGCCACCTTGCTTGCGTTCATTCGCATAGCGGATGCAGGTCTCCAGCAATCGCTGCATTGCCCCGACTGCACTGGCCAAAATGCACCCGCGTTCCCACGTCATCGAACGGGTGAATAGAAAAGCGCCTCCCCCTTCCTTGCCAAGCAGATTCTCTTCCGGCACCTCGCAGTCTTCGAAAAACACCTCGGCCATTGGCGACGTACGCACACCCATCTTCTCGAGTTTGCGCGCTACGTTCATGCCTGGCGAATTCTTTTCCACGAGGAACGCGGCAATTCCCTCAGGACCACGCGCCCTGTCCATCGTCGCGAACACGACGAGCAGGTCGGCGACCGGACCATTGGTGACGAAAATTTTGCTGCCGTTAAGAAAATAGCTGGAGCCTTTTTTGACGGAGGTAGTAGCCAGGCTAAACGCGTCGGAGCCGCTGTTCGGTTCGCTCATCGCATTGCCGCCGATGAGTGTGCCGTTACAAAGACCGGGCAGATATTTTTTCTTTTGTGCCTCCGTGCCGTTGTAGACGAGCGGAGTGACTGCTGTCCAGAGATGCGCGTTGATGGAAAAGAGCAGACCGTTGTCCTTGCAACCGTATCCGAGACGTTCGAGCGCTGCGACCGTGGTGAGTGGATCCATGCCAAGCCCGCCGTATTCAGTCGGTACAGGCAGGCCCTGAATGCCGAAGCTACCGCATTTTTTCCAAGCATCATGGTTAAAGACGCTCTGACGATCGTTTTCGATTACGTCATAACTGAGTTGCTGGCTGGCAAAGCGGCCGACCGCGTCCAGTAACTCTCGTTGTTGGTCCGACCAGGCAAAATCCATCGCGTTTCAGTTCTTCATCGGCCTGTGACCGCTGGTGCCGTTCCTAACAGCTTCAAAAAAGGCCGCTGCCATGCGCCGCCTGTATCAAAACCGGAGACGCGATAAGAGCGCATCCTACAGGCCAAAGCTGAAACGGTCAAGAAGAGGGCGCAGATCGCAGCGCTTTTCAACGCCAAACTTACATAGCACTTGACACATCCCGTGACTCCGCTCACATGCACCCCTGAGGATTTTTGTGACGGCGCCTGGTTTTGAGGTTGAACAATCAGCAAACCAGCTTTGCGATTCTCCGTTACGTTTATTCAGGAAGTTCGGAAATCATGAAAATGATTGTCACTGCCTGGGTCAGTATTTAGTTCAATGGCATCAGTCTTACATCAACTACTTAGCGAAAGCGCCGCACGTCAGCCCGATGCGGAAGCAGTGCGCCTTCTCGATCAGGCGCTGAGTTACTCGGAACTGGAAAAACTCAGCAACCAGCTCGCGCATGCGCTGATTGAAGTCGGCGTAGTTCCTGGTGATCGCGTCGGGATTTACTTGCACAAATCTCCGTTGGCAATCGCCGCTTTGTTTGGAATCATGAAAACCGGCGCGTGTTACGTTCCAGTGGATCAGAATGCTCCCGGCATGCGCCTCGCGGAAATTGCGCGCCAGTGCAGCTTCCGTGCGCTGATCACGAGTTCTTTGCTTTATGAAAAACTCAGTGGCTTGTTTCTCGATGATTGCCCGATGAGGGCAATATTCTTCATCGACAAAACGCCGAGTACGGAGGTTCCTGCGTCGGCGTTTACCTTCACTGATTCGCTCCCGAGCCAGCCTGCTACGCCGCCTGCAGTCAACGTTATAGATCAAGATCTCGCCTATGTTTTGTTTACATCGGGCTCCACAGGCACTCCCAAGGGTGTGATGCTCTCGCATCTCAACGCATTGACGTTTATCAACTGGGCCTGCGACACTTTCGCCATTTCCAAAACCGACCGCCTGTCCAATCATGCCCCGCTGAACTTTGATCTGTCGGTCTTCGATATTTTTGCCGCGATCAAAACGGGTGCCGCGATCTCGCTGGTGCCTGAGGGCTTATCGACTTTTCCCACACGGCTTTCATCGTTTATTCAAGATCAACGAATCACCGTTTGGTACTCGGTGCCGATGGTGCTCACGTTGCTCATCCGCGGTAAATTAGCGGAGCGCGACCTGAGCCGGCTGCGGCTGGTGCTTTTCGCCGGGGAAGTTTTTCCGATTAAGCACCTGCGCAACTTACGCAGCATGCTGCCGACACCGCGAATGGCAAACCTTTACGGGCCTACTGAGACAAATGTTTGCACGTGGTACGAAGTGGGCCAAATCCCGGAAGATCGAACAACGCCTGTTCCAATCGGCAAAGCATGCGCAAACATGGAGGTAATCGCAATCGATGAAGCCGGGAAGCGGATCGTGGCTCCGGGAGAGGAAGGCCTGCTCTATGCTCGCGGCTCAAATGTTATGCAGGGCTATTACGCGCGTCCTTCCGAATCCGCAGCCTGTTTCATCAGCAACCCATTCGCGTCAGGTCGGGATGAAAGACTGTACTGCACGGGAGACTGGGTGACGCTTGACGAGAATGGCGATCTTCTATTGATCGGCCGCAAGGATCACATGATCAAAACGGGCGGCTATCGCGTCGAGCTTGGCGAAATTGAAGCGGTGATGGTCGCACATCCCGCCGTTAGCGAAGCGGTAGCGCTGGCGATTCCACACCAGACCATTGGCAACGTGATCCGCGCAATTGTCGCGACTAATCATGACAATTCGATCAGCTCATCAGACCTGAAGCGACACTGTGCCGAGAAGTTGCCAGCGTACATGATACCCGAAGAGATTGAATTTCGGGACTCGCTACCAAGAACCAGCAACGGAAAGATCGATCGCCAACGGTTGCTGCGGGA
>DASREH010000134.1:0-2093 GCA_035652195.1 Candidatus Udaeobacter sp.
CTTGTAGCCGAAGTACATGTGCCAACCCGCAAGGGAAGCAGTGTCCTACGCTATGAGCGGTAACTGGGATGAAGTCGTAACAAGGTAGCCGTAGGGGAACCTGCGGCTGGATCACCTCCTTTCTAAGGAGAGATGCTTCGCTTCGTTAAATCGTGAATTGTTACATCGTGAGATCGGGAGAAATTCCGATTCTCGATTATCCAATTCCGATTCTCGATGCGGTAGCATAGGTCGACGGCTAACGGCGCGAGTGAATCAATTGATCACTCACGCACATGCCGTTGAGACTCTGGAATCGAAAGAAACCAGAGCTTCAAAGGAGATTACGGTAACGCACAATTCAGTCTTTGCTGCACATCGACTGCAATGCCGGATGACGACTCGTGAGAATCGACATCCGGCATTTTGTTTTTCGCGCGCTGGGGCTTCGCTCCCGCGGCATAGCGAGTGCCGGCGTCACTTCGATTTACCATTGGCATTCGTTGCGCGAGCCACCAATACAAGCCTCGCTGACTGTGAAGCTGTTTGTCTGATCGTTTGCGGACGAAGAAATTTGGCGCCGATGATCTAGCAAACGCGATGGGAAAAGGAACGCATAGCTCCGACTTAACCTGCAAACCTGGTCGCGGGCTTTCTGCCCTCCTCTGCGTCGTGCAGATCTACCCAGGTTTGAATATCATCGCGCTCACGGAGACCTGACCGTTCCTTTGCAGCGTGTAAATCGTCACTGCCGTCATCTCGCCATCCCCGCTTACAAAGAAAGGCATTCCAAATCGCAATCTCTTCCTCGTTAGGGTGCCGGCCGTGCTGAAAACACCATTCCAGAATTTCGTCGTCGGAACCGCCGCCCTTCAGCGTTCGCTCTACAAGCTCGTCGTAATTTACTCCGAGAAACCTTGTGCAGCGGGCATCGAACATCGTTGGATCTTCGTCGACGCCGGTAAAATAATCCGGCGGCAATTCGCCTCGCGCCTTTAGCCGGATCTTGTCCAGCATTCGCGCAAAATAAACCAGGCCTTTAGTCTTAACGTGATCGCTACAGGGAATCTTTGTCTGCATGAAAAAAGCTTCTGGCCGCGCGACAAAGTGTCAACGATCCACTTTTTGTGAAATGGCCATGCCACTTCTGCGAACGCTTGCGTGTGCGCGGTTAATCGTTGAAACGTGAATCCTTGAATCGGAAAAACGGATCAATTCGGCCGAAGAGCGAACACGGAATGCGAAAGGCCCAACGCGCCACGCCAAACGTGCGGGGAAAGCGCCGGCGCAATTCGATAATGTCTTTTGAAATGATCTTCCTGGATCGCACTGCGGACGAACCGCTTCATGAACAGCTTTACCGCCAAATTCGCGACGAACTTGTAACGGCTAGTTTCAACAATAATTCTTCACGACTTCCTTCGTCTCGGGAGCTGGCGGCAGATCTAAAGGTATCGCGGTTCACTGTGAACGTAGCTTTTTCGCGCCTCCATTCAGAAGGATATCTTCAATCGAAGGTTGGATCCGGCACATTCGTCGCGGAGCCGCTGCCCGAAGTTTTCTTGAATGCGAAGGCAGCAAGAGCAGAACCGCCAATCGAGCGCCCGCCTCGTCTGTCCGATCGAGTGAAAAATATTCCGGATCAGCGAGCTGGAAAACAATTCGACTTCGGAATTGCCGGTCCACCAGGCGTCACGTTTGTTCCCGCGGTCGCCGCCCTTGATGAGTTTCCGATCGCGACATGGGAACGACTAAGAGCAGAAGTCCTGGAAAAAAAAGGCGCGCATCTGCTGCAGTACGCCTCGAGCCGTGGCGACCCGGATTTGCGCAAGGCGATTGCTACGTATTTGTGCGACCATCGAGGGGCGCGTTGCCATCCAGATCAGATCATCATTACGGCCGGTACGCAGCAAGCCATGATGATTGCTGCGATGGCTCTGGTGAACCGGGGCGAAGTTGCGTGGATCGAGGATCCAGGATTTTACCAGGCCCGGCGGACTTTTGGGTTCGCTGGGGCAACGGTCGTCCCAAGGGCGGTGGACAGGGAGGGAATCACTATCGGACGGTCATCGAAACAGCGTTCGCCAAAAATCATTTACGTCACTCCATCTCAC
>DASREH010000135.1:0-121248 GCA_035652195.1 Candidatus Udaeobacter sp.
GACGCGGGCGAACTCCTCGTCGGAGCGGAGACGATATCGAAACCAAGCGCAGAACGGGGCCTCGTTTTTCAGGACCCAAATCTTTTTCCATGGCTGACTGTCCGCAAAAATATCGAGGCGGGCCTCGTTGCTCGCGGTCTACTGCGTGAAAAGCGAGGCGAGGTCGGCGAATTCATGGGCCTGGTTGGACTCGAAGCCTTTGCTGACGCTTATCCACATCATCTTTCGGGAGGAATGGCTCAGCGCGCCGCTTTGGCGCGCGCGCTGATTAATCATCCGAAAATTCTCTTGCTCGACGAACCGCTTGGCGCCCTGGATGCCTTCACACGTATGCGCATGCAAGACGAAGTCCTGCGGCTGTGGGAAAATCGACGCACCACGATGCTTCTGGTTACCCACGACATCGACGAAGCCATTTACATGAGCGATCGAATTCTGATCATGACTCAGCGTCCAGGGCGAATCGATCGCGAGATCGAGATCACCCTTGAGCGCCCGCGCGATCGTACCGGTGATTCATTCCTCCGGTTACGCAGCGAAATCCTGGGGCATCTGCATCTCGCTGGCAAAGGCAGCGACGCTTCCGCCTGACGTTGGTAAATCAACGACGAATCAGAGGATTTTAAACGAGCCGGCAGTCGGGGTCGAACCGACGACCTGCTGATTACAAATCAGCTGCTCTACCAACTGAGCTATGCCGGCGTTTTCCCTCGAAGATTAGGCTGAAAAACACATTCATAAAAGTTCGTTCTACACCCCTTTTCTACACCCCCCGAAGTAAGAATTCGCTCGCGAGCGACGAAAACGGTCTTCGGCATCGCAAACGGAACAGAGTAGTTCACACAAAATTGTTGGAACTGTAGCCCGACTTTGCGTTCGCTCCACTCGTAGAGCTTAGCCGCGGCGCAGGTAAGCCATAATCGCGAGATCGTGAATCGTGAAGCTAAGTCGAAATGGGAGACAACGGCCGTGCAAAATTTGGTGCGCTATCGACCCAAGGGGACCTACTTCGCCCGGTTTAAAATCAATGGAAAGCCGCTATGGAGAAGTTTAGAAACGACCGTGTTCTCGGTCGCCAAGCAGCGACTGCCTGACACGATACGCGAATATCGCGCAAAACTGGAATCGGCGACAGCAGTTGCAATTGGCAAAATGACAGTCGGGGATGCCGTGCACGTTTATCTGGGAAAAGTCCGCGCCAGCGTTTCGCTTAAACCCAGGTCAAAAGATTATCGCGAGATGATAATGGATTTCGTTAAGCGCTCATGGCCTACACTCTTCGCGACGGACGTGCGCAAAGTGAGCGAGCGGGATTGCCAAGAGTGGTTGGTTCGGTTTCAAAAACAATACGCGCCGTCGGTCGTCAACAACGCCATTGGAACGCTGCGTGGCGTATTTGCCGAGGCAGTGGACAGCGGTGCGCGTTTCGGAAATCCTGCGGCGAATCTTTCGCGAATGCGCGTCCGAGCGAAGCGGCTGGAGTTACCGTCGCGCGAAGAATTCCTGCGCTTTGTCGAGGAGATTCGGACTGCCGGGGCGCGGCAGTCAAAAGACTGCGCGGATCTCGTTCGATTTCTTGCGTACAGTGGACTGCGAATCGGCGAGGCGAAATACGTAACTTGGGCGGACGTAAATTTCGCGCGTCATCAGTTGCACGTGCGAGGTGATCCAGTGACGGCGACGAAAAATGGAGAGACGCGTTACGTACCTATGATCCCCGAGCTCGAACAGATGCTAAAAAAACTACGAGCAGAACGCCAAGAAGAATTGGGCACTGCTACCGTAATGCGTGTCTTCGAGTGCCAGAACAGCATGACACATGCTGCAGCAAAGATCGGAATGAAGCGAATCACACATCACGATCTGAGGCATCTATTCGCAACGATCTGCATTGAGAGCGCGGTGGACATTCCGACAGTGTCGCGCTGGCTTGGCCACAAAGATGGTGGCGCGCTTTGTATGAAGACCTATGGACATTTGCGACAGGATCATAGCCTGGCTCAAGCGCAGCGTGTCAGCTTTGCCGTGTCAGCTTAGTGCAGAGTGTTGTGGCTTATGTTTTCAAAAGCCGCAATAACTCAGAGCGCGGGACAAGAAGCTTTCCGCGCAGAGCGCGACATGCGCGCAGCTTTCCGCGCTGGATGAGACGATAAACGCTGAAGTAGTCAACGCCGAGAAGATCAGCGGACTCTTGAATTGAATAAGCAAGGCGCTCCGTCTCGGAGTTGGTTTCGGCTGAAGGCGAAGGAGCTGCGAGCGTTTCCATCTACAGTCCAGACTAACTTGTCACTTACTAACGACGGCTCCGCTGCGGGAGCGGTTTTATTGATGCTGATATGAGCGGAAAAACCGGACTCGGGACCGATAAACAAAGCGAGCCAATCTTCTTCCAACCATGTAAGGAAAGATAACGATTGCTACCAACCCAACAAAGAAGAGCAATCCATCTTCTGCTTTGGGCGGTGACAAGAATGGAACGCCGCGCGCAATTTCGAATGCGCGCAAGAACACAACGAAAATGACGAATGCGATGCCGACGAAGGCCAAGCCTACGAACGAGCGTTCGCGACGATTAAGGCCTCGCACCACCTCCGCTCCACATCCCGTGCAGACGCTCGCGCTCTCAGGAACTTGCGTATGGCAATGCGGGCACACCAAGGTCTTCACAGGCGTACAATAACACTGCCCGTATCAGAGTACGAGCAAATTTCGCGAACTACTTTGCGTCCTCGATCCGAATCTCGGTAATCAGTCCGTCATCGGCGGCTGCCAGGGTGTGATAGCGCTCCGGCATTGAACGCACCCATTTCACGGCGAAATCTTGCAGCGCCAGAAACAGAGAGCGCAAATTGTGTCCAGCGATTTCCACATCATGCGATGAGAACGCCAAGCGCAACGTCTCGACTCCTTCGCTGTTGATCAACGTTGCGTTGACCAGATGCTGATAAGGAAAAAGACGCATCTCGTTCGCGCGTGTTTCGACACGCAAACAAGGACAAGGCGCTTCACGCTGCCAGCACGCGGGCGTTGCTTGCACGGTTTGTCTGCGAGTTTCGGTTTTCATATTTTTGATTCAAATCAATGCCGAGAAATTGGCTGCTCCAGGAATGCATCGTCATAAAGCAAACACGTCGCGCGAATTCACGGCCACGTCGCAGCGAGCAAAGGACCTTGTGTCGCTTGTTCGTGCTGGTGTCTTGTTGCGGGATTAGATCGAGCGCAAGTTCGCGCGCGCCACTGCGCGCGACTGCATTGCGCAGAGCCTCCTTGTCAGGCGTGAAAATCCGGATGCTCTTTCGTCCACGCGAGATCGTCACATACCATTGCCGCGCACTACTTCGGCTCCGCAGCCGGAACATACTCGCGCGCGATCAAATTTGTGGACGCAAGCTGTGACTGCGATTGATAATCTCGTCAACGATCAACGATCCCCTACAGCTCCACTGCGGCGCGCTCGGCTTTAATCTCCGGCGCAATGGCGGCGCTCGCGCTCCTTCGGTATCGCCAGATGGCAAACGCTACGAACAAAAGATCGAGAACAACGAATATCGCCACGTAAGTCTCGCCACCGATGCCGAAGCCGTAGCTATGCAGACCTTTGCCCAGCACAAAGTTTACGCCATACCACGCCATCAAGATCGCGAGGAAACAAACAACACTCGCAACTACCAGCCCCAACTGCGACCACCAACCTGCCAACCGGCCGTGCAACGCCAGGATGTAACAAAGCAGCGCAACCAATGCATATGTCTCCTTTGGATCCCAACCCCAAAATCTGCCCCAGGAATAATTGGCCCAGACTCCACCGAGAATTGTTCCAGCCGCGAGCAACAGAACGCCCAGTTGTAGCACGCGATAAAGCCAGAAATGCATTGGCGCGTCCATGCGTGCGGCTGCCGGATTGCGCGCGTATCGCCAGAGCAAGATGTGACCGAAGCCCATTGCCAGCGCAAAAGCCGCGTAACTCAGCGTGATGGTAAGCACATGAATGGTGAGCCAGAAATTATCGCGCAACACCGGGACCAACGGATCAATGCTCGAGGGCATAGCAATGGGCATTTGATGGACAAGCAATAGTGCCGTGAGCGTGACCGGTAACGCCGCCAGCAAATAGATCAGCGCACGATAACGCACGAAAAAGATCATTCCGAAAAATGAGACCGCGAACGAAACCCAGATAATGGATTCATACATATTCGTAACCGGCGGCCGGCCGGCAATCATGCAGCGCATCACGATCCCAGCCGCTTGAAACGCGAGACCGATTATCGCTACTGCGACGCCAATATTTTGCAGTGCGCGTCCTCGCTTACGAAGATGTGCTGCAATCAGAATTACAAGCGCAATTCCGTAACACCAGATCGCGCGATAAAACGCTTCGAAATGGTTATAGAAGTATTCGAGCCGTAATTGTTGATCCCGCGGATAAATTGATGGACTCAACGCACGCAGATTTTGACGAAACTGACTCGCGGCACGGTTCAAGTTAAACCCGTCGCCTTGCACGTACGCGGTGGCAACCGTTTGCAATTGAGCCTGGACGGGCTCGAATTGTGCCTCGGAATAATATCTCGGCCATCCCGATGGATCGACCCACGCATCTGTTTCGTTGGCCGGCGCAGGGACGATCAGCAATGCGCTACCATCCATTACATGAGCAAGAAGCGTAAGCCGGTCGCTGACGCTTAGTGCTTCCTGCTGGACCCGGGTCGGCGGTTTCTCTGCGCGCTTGAGTGCTTGCGTCTCGGTCGCGAGCCGCTGCAGTTCCGCCGATCCGGTTAACTGTGCAAACGAAAAGCGCCGCTGCGTTTTATCAAACCCGAGCTGCTCGACTAACTGGCCTGTCGAGATAAGCACCATTGGCTCGTTCTTCCAATCGTGGGTCTCAATCAAAGCTGATAAGACGAAATCGTTCGGTCGCCATGTTCGGCCCGTCTTATCCGTGTATGTCGATCTTCCGCTGATCCGGATCAGCGCTTCTTTTGCAAACGTGTCCACCGGCTTACGTCGGCCGCCGTCCTGAACCGCGAGCAATCCCCACTGCGTGAAATCCAGCGCACTGCTATCTACAGCAGGGACATCCGGGGACGCGGCGTGCCCTGTGCCTGCAATTAGCGCCGTGACAGTTGCTGCGACGAAAATCAAGAAGCCTGTTCTCAAGCGCTCCGAATCTAGGTCTCACGTCCGATCATGTCGAGTAAGGCTGGCGTTTCTCGTCTATTCCTTAACAATCCAGTTCGAAATGATTCCATCAACGCCGTCATGATTTCTTCATTTCTAAACATGGGAACTCGTTCGCAGGATTATTAGTCGCGTGAGTGTTTCGTACAAACTGATTTTTCATTCGGTCGGGTTCACCTCGTGGATGCAAATACGCGATACAAGAGCGTTCTCGCCAGTCTCGAGTTGATGATACCGCTCTGGCATGACTCGCACCCATTTCACCGCGAATTCCTGAATGGCGAGGAGCAACGCGCGAAGATTGCGTCCCTCAATTTCGACATCGTGTAACGAGAACGTGAGGCGCAGCGTTTCCGCTTCATCGCTCTGACTAAGCGATGCTGTGACGAGATGTTGATATGGAAACAAATGCGATTCCCGCGGCGATGTCTCGATGCGAAGGCACGGGCACGGCGCCTCACGCTGCCAGCACGCGGGCGTTGCTTGCACGGCTTGTCTGCGAGTTTCGGTTTTCATGTTTTTGATTCAAATCCATGCCGAGGAATTGGCCGCTCCAGGAATGCATCGTCATAAAGCAAACACGTTGCGCGAATTCACGGCCACGTCGGAGCGAGCGAAGAATCTTGTGTCCCTTGTTCGTGCCGCTGTCTTGTTGAGGGATTAGATCAAGCGCAAGTTCGCGCTCGCCGCTGCGCGCGACTGCATTGCGCAGAGCCCGCTTGCCAGGCGTGAAAATTCGGATGCTCTTTCGGCCACGAGAGATCGTCACATACCATTGTTGCGCACTCGACGCGGCCCGCACGCCCGAATCGGAAAACAGAACGTGATCAACCGTCTTCCCTTGCGCGCCATATGAGGTGACTGCATACCCGCGCTGAAACTGCCGATAGTGCGGCGGCAGAACACGGCCATCTCTCAGGTAAATCCGACCGTCTGATGAAATTTTTGCAACCGAAACGATTTCGCCGTTCGCGAGTTTACGACCGTCCAGAGTCCTGCTGTTTGCTTTCAACTGCAGCTTGTCCCCAGTGCTGAGGCTGAGCACATGCGGCAAGCAAACCGTGATCTTTTCCAAATCCTTTCGCGGGATTTGTCGCACTCGATCGGCGACCTCAATGACGAGATGTCTTGCCGTAAACCCGATGATCTTTCCGCGCTCCCCGCGGGTGCAGTTGCGGAAATCGTGATTGAAAACGACAACGCTCCCTGAGGGATAATGTCGCAGGTCGAGCTTCTGTGCTTCTGTCAGATCGACTTGTTCGAGCGTGGTTATCGCTGATTCCTCGCCTGCCAGCAAGCCGCGGTCTCGTAGCTGCTCACGAATGGCGTCGTTCACGAGGCGAACTTCGGCGCGCGTTTGCGAGATAACGATGGCCGACTCGCCGCTCTTTGCGATCTCCAGATAAGCGTTCGTTAAGCGCTCATTCTGCCCGGCAGGATCACACTCGACGATGGCGCCGAGCGCTTCCAGTTTTCGAAATGAACGCGATAAATCTCCCGCTGCCGCAGCTTCGACGGCTTCGCGATAAGTCTTGATGCGCTTGCGTTCCGCCATCGTTCTCCCTCGTCGCGCATCCTGCCGTCGAATCTCGGAAATCTCCGCCGCGAGCAACCCGGAATAACGCTCGACGGCGCGCAGCGCGTCTGAGGCTTCAACTGGGCCGTGTTGTCGAGTATCGCCGGAAAGAATTAACCGTCCGCTCCGCTCCTTTACCAAATCAATCAAGTCGGAAAGTTGCCGCCCACTGAGTTGTCCGGCTTCATCCACAATGACGACTCCGCGATCTGGCAAATCGCGTCGCTGCAGACATTCGGCAACTGTCGCTGTCCTTGTCAGACCGTCGCGATTTAGATCGATGACCTGTTGACGCTGTGGCGCAAGAACGACGGACGCGCTTCCTGTCGCAGCGAGTGCTTGTTGAACTCGCTTTAGAACAAAGCTCTTTCCCGTGCCGGCGCGGCCGCGAAAAAGCGTGATGAAATCGGTGGACCAAAGAATCGAGTCCAAAGCGGTCGATTGTTCCGGCGTCAGCTGATTGTCAGCTCCAGCGATTCTCGGAGACAGCGGAGCGTATGCGCCGATGCCATCGCGCGCGGCCTGCACGATTTCCCACTCTCGCGCGAGCACATCGCGATGTGCGACTTTGTCTTCGCCTGAACGCAGATATTCGCGCGACGTCGTTTCTCGTTTGATCTCATTTAACGAGGTCGAACTCCCGCGGGCAGCTTCGAGCGCGTGCCGCCAGAGTTCGTGTTCGTGGACAACGGAACGTCGTTCAAACAAATGCTGCTCAGCCCATGTCACGGCTTCGCCAGGTAAGAGCTCTGGCGAATCTTCACGCACTCGGCTTTGCGGCCGTAACGAGTCCAGCTCTTTGATCGTTAGTTGAGCTTTCCATAATGATCGCAGTTTCCTCGAATCCGATTCATGGCTTTTCCTGGCTCGCTCCTTATGCGCGATGTGCTCTCGAATCGCCTTCTCGTTGCCGCCGTGCTTTTCGGGATGGGCGTTCAGGAGAGCGCGAGTCTTCTCATCAATTTCACGATGACGTTTTGAGAAACGCTCACAGATTTCCGGAGCGATCTCCGTGATTTCAAAGTCACCGCGTTTTGCATTGAGAATCGGATAACCGAAGTCGCATAATGACCGGGCCAGCTCGTGATAGTAGACGTTCTCTGCATATTTCTGCGCTGCGAGCATTTCGTAATTTTGAAGCGCTTTCCAACGCTTTTCGGTGCTGTCGTAGGTCGCGTTGAAAACGATGCAGTGCGTGTGCAAATGCGGATCGAGTGCACGCGAAGTTTCGTGCTGAAACAGTGCGGCTACGATGTTTCTCGTTTTGCGATCGGAATTACGGCCGCGACTGCGTAAACGGGCGTTCGCAAACTGTTCGAGTTCACCGAGCGCGATCTTCACCGCCCTGGCATGCGCGACCACGATTCGCTCGTCGGCCGCTACCAATGCAGCAACCGAAACGGACTTTGGAGGCGAGAAAGTGAAGTCGTAGAAGACGCGTCGAACTGCATCAGACCGTTGCGTCAGTCGCCTACGATGTTTCGGATGCTGATTTTCACAAAGAGCTAAGAAGTCATCTGCCGCGACCACGCCGGCTAATCCAAGCTTAGCGGCTCCTTCTCCAAGCCATTCGCCCTGAATCCGCGCATTCTCGCCGTAGTAATCACCAATACTTAAATGTTCAGCGAAGTAGCTCTTCGCATTTTTCAGATTCAGCTGCGTCTTTGGCGAGAGCACACCACCCGAATACCACGCCGACAAATTCGCGTTGCTCCACCCACGGAGCCGGTGACCGCAATTCTCATGAGAGAACTGCGGTGCATGAACCAAGAGTTTTTAGGAAGGGACGCCCTACCCCGTAGCCATGCTATGGAAACCGACCTTTCGCTGAACGCCTGCCTAAAGTATGAGTGATCCCACAGACATCGCAGTGCGCACGCAGCGTTTTCGCGACGCTGTTCGCGCATTCACGCCACCGCCACCGACGCGTTACGCAAAGCTGATGCCGCTAAAAGAAGGCATCGTTGAACTACGCGAAAAGGGCGCATCGTTGCGTCTGATTCGCGAGCTGCTCGCAACCGTCGATGTGTCGGTGAGCATCGACACGATCGCGCGCTTTCTTGCTGAGGTTAACGGCGAAATCACTGCACAACGTCGGACGAAAAAATCCGCGCGTAGGCACCAGATTATCTCGAAGGCGAGCGACGGACAAAGCACACCCGGTCCCACGTTCACCGAACCGTCATCGCCTGGACAATCGTCACCTTTACCGCCTCCAACCGAGCGACCACGCATTCGCGGTCCGCGCATCGCAGATCCTCACAACCTGTGATTCAACGCAGCTTCTTATGAACAAACAAATCAACCTCATCATCAACGGCAAAGGCGGCGTCGGAAAAAGCTTCTTCGCCACGAACTTCGTTCAGTATCTCAAAGATTGCGGGATCGCTCACTGCGCTATCGACAGCGACCACGAGAACTCGACGCTCAAGCGTTTTCATCCGCAATCGGAGTTCATCAATCTTGAACACCGCCGCGAAATCGACCGGGTGTTCACGACTGCGGAGACTTCCGATCTGCTCGTGATCGACTGCCGCGCGGCTTCCACTGATCTGTTCATCGACTTCTTCGATGAGGTTAACTTTGCCGAAGTCTTGCGCTCACTCGGCGCGCGGCTAACGGTCATTTGTCCCGTCAATCACGAAGCCGACAGCGTCGAACAACTCCGCATTTTGTCCGACGCGCTACACGACCGATGCGCGTGGGTTGTCGTGAAAAACGAAGCCCACAGCGACGCGTTCAAGATTTATGACGGCAGCAAGACGCGACGACACGTGGTTGACGAATTGCACGCGCGCGAAATCACGATGCCGCGGATGTACGACTGGCTCGTTACCGCCTTGAACGAGCACAACACGCCGGTCACGATCGCGCTGACGCATCCTGCCTTCAATCTGCTCGACCGCCAGCGATTAAAGAGCTGGCAAACGCGGTTTTACCGACAACTCTATCGCGCGGCTGATCTGCTCTTAGCCGATGTCCGCACGGTGGAGAGATTCGCGGCGTGAATGCTGATGATCCATTAGCACGCGCCATCGGCGAGTGGCAGCGCAGACATCACATCGCGGACGGCGATCCGATGATTGCAGCCCTTGAATTAGTCCGTATCTATCTCAAGCGCTCGCGCGAGACCGATAACGATTCGGCCGCGTCCCCGCCGAGCTTTGAGGACTTTCGCGGCACTATCGAACTGCTCGATCGCCGTTCGAAAGCATTCATTCACCAAGCGACCGATCTGGTCGCTGAGTTGCGACGATTTGGGCAAAACGTCACTCGCATCAATCGAGCACGCTTCGCTACGCACTGCGTGTTCCTCGGGCTTGGCGGCGTCGCCGGTGTGTTAATTGATCGCCTCCTATGAGTCCGAATTTTAGTGCAGGCGTCGCAACGCTTTGCTGCCTCGGAGCAGCAGCGAGTCTGGTCATTCAACTTCTGCGGAAACCCCAAAAGCACGTCGTTGTTCGTCTCGCGGGTTTTAGCTGGACCCGGGACGATTTCTGTCGCGGTTGGTTGATCACTGGCGACACAGGCTCTGGTAAAACCCGGTCGGGCATCACACGCCTGCTTTACCAGGTCTTCCAGAACGAACCGACGTGGGGCGGTCTCTGCATCGACGACAAAGGAATTTATTGGGAAACACTCTCTCAGATGGCCAAGCACTTCGGCCGCGAGGATGATCTCATCCTGCTCCAAGTCCGGCCAGACGAGGCAGCAAGCACATGGCAGCCGAGCCATACTTATAATCTTACCTCCGACCGCAGCATTCCCTTCAACACGTTTGCTAAAGCGGTCGTGGACACGGCCGCTTCATTAGGCCAGGCGGGTGACAAAGCGTTTTTCAAGAACCAAGCGCAAACCCATATCGCTGCCGCGTTGGAAACGCTGCGCGAGATCGGCGCCGACGTGACGCTGGAAAACGCATATCATCTGCTTCTCGATCAAAGCGACTTGGACGAAGCAATGACTGATCTTGCATCCAGTCATCAAACGATGCGCCGGCGCGAACTCACCGAGCATTTCACCAATCGCTTTCTTTCTCAGCCTCCAGAGCAAATCGGCGGCGTGAAAGAAACGATTGCCAATTATCTCCAGCCATTCATTACGCCGCAAATCGCGCAAGTCTTCTGCGTAGCTGGAAACAGCTTCGAATTCGCCGATCTGGATCGCGGCAAAATCGTCTGCGTCGCGATGCCACAAAAATTCCAGATGGAGCGACGCTACATAAACACGTTCCTTAAAATGCTTTTCTACACTCACGCTCTGCGCCGCTTCGACAAGCCCGCAGATGAACGTCACCGCGACAATCTGCTCATCCTTTGGGCCGACGAAGCGCAGCGGTTCGTCACAGCGAGCGAAGACGGCATGAGCGATTACAACTGCATTGACGTGATTCGCGAAGCACGAGCAACAGTTGTCGCCGCAGCACAATCTTCAACGTCATTCATCCCGCCGCTCGGTCGTGAGAAAGCGCGCGTCTTCACTCTCAATCTCCGCAATCGCCTCATCTTCAAAGCCGCGGACGAAGAAGGCGCGCTGGAAAGCGCCGACTTCCTCGGGAAAAAGCGCGTGATCAAGAAATCATGGGGCTATCACAGTGGAAAAATGTCACGAAACTATTCCCAAGACGAGGAGCACAAGATCAAACCGCACATCCTGCGAAACCTGCCGAAACACACGGCTGTCGTTGTCCACTGCGAACGGGGCCATCGTCGCAAACTGCTTCCGCCGATCAAACCGAATGGCGAAAGGTGCATCTGGTTTCAGTAGCCTCTGCGCCGCCACAGTTACCGCGCACGATCAGCGATAGCCCGAGCAGCACGATTGCATCGCTATCGCAAGAACGGTTGCAAATCGAACCGTATCAGCGATGCAAACTTATGCCCTCCAACGATCTTCAGCTTTACCGAATAACTTTCGATCATGCCGAATTCCTGAAACTGCCTGAAGCCGAACAGCTCTTTTTCGTCCGGCTCGCCCAAGTAATGGATGATTTGCGACACGTGTTTTACCTTTGCGTGAGCGCAGAAAAAGGGACGCGTTCAAACTCCGCGGACGAGCGAAAGATCGCGATGCATCAGCTACTGTTCGGCGTTCGACTGATCTACAGCATTTTGCTCGAAGGCTGGAAGATCATCGATTCCGAGTGGAACGGGCGAGCACTTGGCAAAAGCTGGCACGCACGGTTGAGCTACACAGCACGTGCGGCGCTGGACTTTCTTGGAAAGTATTTCGCCAAACCTAACCTGGCCCGAACCATTCGAGACAATTTCGGCTTCCATTATCTTCGGGAGCGCTTGGCAGAGCCTCTTGCTCATGTGCCTAAGGCAGCGGCTGAAGTCATCACCGGGAAATACAGCGCCAATGTGTTTTACACGCTGGCCGAACAGGTTCGTTCGCTGGCCATGTTGCAAGCGACGCAGCCGAATAATGCGCCGAAATTATGGGACCACAACGCGTCCGAAGACGACATTCGTAAGGCAGCCATAAGACTGTATGAAAGCTTCAAACCAGTGCGTGATGCCTTTGATACTTTTGCGAATGGGGTGCTAACAACAATCGTTAAGTCCTTGACGCACAAAAGCGAGAAATTCGCGATCGACCGGCATACAAAGTTTTCCGAAATGTCACCGGTGCTGTTCGTGGAGGAACCGAAGAATTAGCGTGGCGCCTACTTCACTTCGGCATGGCTCTTTTCTAGTCTACTAGGGGTCTGAAGAAGCTCTGGATCTCTTCGTTACCTCGGGTTTGGAGAACCCGTTGTCGAACGCCTCGATCAGTAACGTCGAAGCCTGATATGGCCGCGCTCTCGCCGTCGCCGTCGATTTTCAGCATCATGGCTTTGCCTATTTCCAATCCGTGCGCCTCAGCGTATGCAGCCAATCCTTTGGCCTTTGCAAAAGTGTCGTCTTCACCGGTTCGATGTGGTTCCAAGATGTCGACCACGATCTTGCCATGATCACGGCGGATAATTAGCAAATCGGGATGAAATCCGTGCCATCCTCCATGTTGATAAGCGATGCTGAATGACCATTGCTTTCGGCTAGGATTTCTTACCCAGCACACGAAGTCCGAACGTTTTCGCCAATGACCGAGCACGACTTTTTCCCAACCGTTCAGCTTCGTCTGAAATTTTCCGGCATTGTCGCAGTAAAGATGACTCTGATAAACGTCTCCCTCTGCCTTTTCCAAAATTTCGTCCGGCAACTCCCAATCCTCCATTGTGAACTCGCGGCCGGCCTGCCTCAGTTTCAGATATACGCTACGGCGCTTTTGTTTCAGCGACTTCACTGAGTCACGGAACTTTGCATCCAGTGTATCAAATCGTTTGGTGGCGTAATCGTTTAGCTTGCTGAGTAGGGATGCATCATTCGATAGCGCATAAAGCTCGAGCTTCGCGAGCAGCGGATCGGTCTTTTTTTCCGCCTCTTTCCAAAACGCCATGTGAACGTCGGTTCCAGGAGCGATGCGTCGAAGCGCTTCTTTGAACAAAGCTTCAATATTTTCAGGCGCCAACTGCGCACGGATCTTCACCGCCGCCTCTGAGACTTCCATTGCGCCCAAACCGACGATGAACTTCTGCAGCTCCACCTCGCCGGTTTCCCGAACTACAGTCGCCCAATCTTCCTTCTCTTTAAATTTCGCATCCCGCCGGCGCAACAATATCTTAACGATCTCGTCTCGCTCGTGTTCGTAACACGACTCCTCCAGCTTATCCTGTGTTAGATTCCACGCGAGCTTGAGCAGTCGGCGAACAGGCGGAAGCGGCGACGGATTCGAGAATACCGCCGTCTTCAGCGATTCGAGTTTGGCAAAGACCTGCTCGAATGCCGCGTTTCTGTTATAACTAATTTGTGGGACTGTGGTGACAGCGGTTGGTAGTCGATCCTCAGCCTCGGGGTTCCTTAGTTCATTCAGAATCCGTTCGAGGTTCTCTTTGTCATAATGAGGCAGGAATAGTTCGACGCTATTGAGCATCTCAAACTTATCGATCCTCTGGGCCAACGGAGTGCGAATCATCCTACCGATCAGCTGAGCGATTGCCGTTGGATCAATTGCCTTGCGGAAGCTCATCATGACTTCGGCGCGCGGACAATCCCACCCAATGCCGAGCGCGGTTTTGAACAGAACCACGCGCACGGTCTTGTCCTGTTCGATACGCGAAGCGTCAACACGACGAATATTTGTGTTCGCAACAACGAGATCACGTTGCACATCGAAACAATGAGCGATCGCACCTTGTCCGAGTGTTCCGGCTTCGCGAAGGATCACCTCGACGACCTGATCTAGCGGCGTCTTAGTCAGAATATTTCGGTCCGGAACACCATCCTGTACCTGGACAACCAGCGCCGGGTGAACGAATCGATCCCCTTCTTTGCGGCTGTACTCATCCCAAATCTTTTCGAATTCGCGCCACCTTCGAACGGCATTCTCCAAGAGCGTCATATCGGTCTTGACTGCCTCGGCCGGTACGAGCACAACCATTTGATCCTTTATTAGTCCGCTGGCACGAACCTCCTCTGGAGTAATCGTGACTTTTCGTACCGTCCGCTTTGCCTCTCGCAGTAATACATTGTCAAAGCGTTGGGTTGTTGCGCTCATTCCGAGAATCAGCGGCACTGCCGGAAGACCGTCGTCAGCGGAACCGTCAATGAATTTCCTGACGATCGTTGTTCGCGCCTCGCGCTCTCGATCGGTCAGTCCCATTCCGCGATGCGCTTCGTCGATGATCAGCAGGAAATCTTTGCCAAACTTCCGAACCGTATTGGCAACAGTTTGCCAGAACGTGTATTTCCGTTCATCGCCGCCTTCCTTTGTTAGTTTCTTATCCCGCCCCAGCAACTGAGTGTTGATGAAATAGACAACACCCGGCCGAAGAAATTCCTCATCAAACGTCTCGCTGTCGATGAGAACGAGGTCGTGATATGCCGGTGTGTCGCACGCCGCGAGAAACTTGTCTCTGCTTTGAATATTCAGCTCTGGCGAATCAGATATCCACAGCACCCGCGTATCGCGTTCTGGTGCCTGATCGTCATCGCCTTCGAAAATTGACTCCAGAAGCGCACCTATTGTGATCGTTTTCCCGCTGCCCGTAGGTGAACTCAACACAATGGCTTGGTGTTTCGACCGCGTCGCCAATTCGTTTTTCGCCGCGGCAAGCTCCGCACGCAGCTCTCGTCGCTTTTCCTCCTGAAATTCTTTGAGTTCGAATTTCATTGGAATTCAGCGGCCTCTCCCGCAGCGTGTCGATCTACTGTATTGATGCGGAAATTTTCTAGGTAACTTTTGTAAAGCTGTAGACAGCGATAGCGACGACCTAACTCTCGTCGCATCGCTGCGAAGTTGTCGTCTGAGTCAGTTACCAGAAAGACCCACCAAACGTCCTGGCGCTCGCGTAAGACTTTCTGGAATTCGTTAAACTTTGCCTCGCGAATCAGCACTGCGAAAGGAGAACGCTCCGCGATATACCAAGACGTCGAACCGCGTCGTGATTCCCTCTTCCCGACGGCACCTGCGATCAGCCACAGGATCGGCAGGATTCCCTGGAAAGCATCGCCGCGCTCGACGACCGCAGGATCGGCAAAATCCAAGCGAAGGTACTCAAGATTCTCTTCGAAGCCGTCGCTCAGAGGTCTTCCGTTAAGATATTCCCCAGGTAATTCCGTGTCATCGTCGCGATGCCCTTGCAGCGCATACTTGCACCGCGGCCAAGTAACGCTCTCGCATACTCCGTGTCTTTCAAATTCCTTATCACCAGGATAGACGCCATCGTGCGCTAACCGGTCCGACAGCTTGGCTTCGACTTCGTTGTTGGTGACCAAAATACATTGCCTGCTCCCAGGTTGCTCCACATTCAACAGTGCTGTTGCGTGAAGTGTCGTCCCCGAACCCGCGAAAAAGTCGAGTACGACTGCATTCTTGCGATTGCCGATCGTAACTTTGAGCGTGTCGTATACCGAATACAGGGATTTTGGGAATGCGAAGGTCCCGCCCTCACCCAAAACGTTCCGCAACAATGTCGAACCGTAATTTCCCGAATCGTGACTCGCACGATGCCAAACAGTTTTAATCTGTCTTCGCTCAGCGCCGGAATACTCCAGCTGAACGGCGCCAGTTGTTGAATCACGACTAACGATCTTTATTGCTCCCGTCTCGATTTGCTTCTGTGTTTTTCTTCCGAGGTACAGAAGAGTCCACGTCCGGCGAGCTGGATCGTATCCGCCAAGCTTTACATAGCCTTTCGTTAGATACGTTTGCAGTGTCGCCGGTTTGACTCGCCAGTTGCCCAGCGAACCATCGCCGCGAAGCGGCCACGCTACAGTCTTGTCATTTGGGATCTTTGGCTGCTCATCGAATGGAAGCGGATCTCCGAATCCTTTGATCTTTGGCACCGCAGGATCGATGTAGATGGGGAAAAACAGCTTTTTCCTATCTGCTCGGCGAGAATTTGTACCGCCGCGCAACAATCGCTCCCACCTTGGCGAAGTTAGTTCTTGATCAGGCGACAGCAGGTCATCTTCCTGCGGAAGCACAATAGATCCAGAACCGAAACAGAACATAGCGTGTTCTTCGACTCGGGATAGGCGACCTTGCGCGACGCCTTTTTGGTTGATGACGATCGTAACCATCTGGCGCGCGAGCTCTGAGCATTCCTGCTCTAGAAGAACTCCAAGGTGATGGACTTCGTGCTCGTCGATGGTAACTACCAATATTCCGTCCGGTTTCAGGAGACGCTTTGCCAAACGCAGTCGTTTGGCGACCATCGACAACCACTTCGAATGCCGCCAACTGTCATTCCCATCGACGTAATCGTTGTTGTATTTCCAATCCCGCGCGCCTGTGTTGTACGGCGGATCGATGTAAATGAGATCGACTTTCCGCTCGTGTGAATAGAGCAGCAGCTGAAGTGCATGATAATTGTCGGCATTAATCAGCACGTGCCACGGCTTACCCGATCCACCACGGCTTACCCGATCAACAGGAGTTAGGATCGGATAAATTGCCTCGCCAAAACTGACGACGAGCACGAGTTCATCCAAAGGAAAGTCGTTTAACACCTCGTCGTCATACTTCGTCGGATTTATAGGCTGCCGGCAAAGCGCTTTTTTTCCGGTTATGTCGACGACGCGCCACACCTCTGAACCGGGTGCATCTCGATGCGCGACAACGTTCCCAAGCCGAATCGGCGCCTTCGGCAGTCGTAGCATCTCCGGTAGATGCTCCTCGAATACCAGACCGAAGCGCTTTTGCTTCTTCAGCTCTCGAATTTCTGCCGAAATCTCGCTCCGCAGTCTTTCATCGCCGATCTGTTGAACCAGGTCCTCTATCTTCGCCATCGAGCCAACAAACTAGTCGAAGAACGACAATCCCGGCAATACTGTTGCCGCCGGTCTGCCGCGGCTATGCTGGCTTAAGCCCTTTTCCGCGTGACGAGAATTGTGGAGACAATCTGCATCAGAATTAAGAATCCGACTGTGGCCGCCTTGCGATCTAAACGTGTCGGTTCCACAACACCATGCGAAACGGTATGCCTCGACACATTGTCGACCTTTGACCCAGGTTTGAACGAGGCAAAATAAACATCGCGCAGGTAAACCTCGAATCTGTGTGGCAGCAAAAGGCTTTCCTCTCGTATTGACCCCGTGCCAGCCGCAATTCTGGCAAGCTCGGACTGTGCCGCTCCGGCCCCAGGGTGCTCCATTGCACCGAACGTGCGCATGACACCCTCGATGCGAGGGTAAAGAATTGACGCGGCACTGATAAAGTCGTTCTCGAGGAATCGCGCGTATGCCCGTTGGAGCACCTCCACATGGTTCGACACGACGGGATCGTTCTTCCAGTCATCCAGGCGCGTCGGCAAGACCTTGCTCACCTCAGCGGAAAATTCTTCGAGTTGATCATCGATCGGAAGCTTTTCAGCTGCGCGATCGATCATGGACTTAACGAGATTCGTGCTGAGATACGAAAACGGAAACCAGCCTTGACTGAACATCTCAGTCCAAACTTCTTCGGATATCGAAAAGATGTGCTGGAATAGAACGCGAGCGTAACAATATCCAAGCATCAGGCCCAAGTCATATTCCCGGTCACGCCGATTATCGCCATGGAGAAGCGGCCCGTAGTCGAAAAACAGTCCCTTGCGCCATCCAAACGAAAACACATAGCACACACCGGCATCCGCAGGGATCAACGCATTAGGCAAAATCAATCTCTCGACATCCATGATGTGGTCCAAGAAAACCAGATCACCTTTATTAGTCTTTCCCTTCGCACGTACCTGAACGGTTGGATGGAATTCATTCCAATAAACTGTCGTTGATCTATCAGGACGAATAATCGCTAGCAGGCTGCTGGTTACCGCGGCCGCGCTGCCTGCGTGGTCGGAAATTTTTTCCAGAATCGCGGTCGCCGTGCCTTCCAATCGCGAGATGAAGTGCTGCCCGTCCTCTGTTGAACAGAACTCGCGAAAAACTACATCCATTTCCTGATTAGGCCGTCCGCCATGTTTCGCGTAGCCAGCGGGAAGATGATCAAGAACAATTTCTTTGGGCATTTCGTTGTACTAAGGACTAAATTCCGAAATTCAACGCTGGCTACTTGCTGCGAATCATTCTCCGCGCCGAGAATATTGATGCGACGGCGCCGCGCGGAGACTGTGCCCGCACAGACTCCGGGTTTGCGTTCGAGAGTTGAGATGTGATCATCTGCGCCATCCTCGCGGTGCTCTTGGTCTTCCGGCCCACGCTCCCTCTCGGAAACCGGCTGCCTGTGATGCGACTCTGGCGCTCTCCAAAAATCACGGTTTACCGTTACGCGAGACGCGACTGATCGCGCGCCCGCCAGCGGGACGACGGGAGTCCGGTGAGTGTGTCTTCCTCCTCATCCTCCGGCCCGTCGTCATCTTCCGTAGGCAGTTCATCGGCGAAGAGAACGGTCAGCGTCTTTCCATAATGGCCGAGTCCAACCACATCTTCTTTGACCTCCAAATCGACTGCATTTTCAAACCAGTCCCGCAAGGAACAACAGCCTTCCTCCTGCTCGGCGCGATCAATGCGAGCGGAATCACTGTTGAACTTCGCCGTTGTCGATGTTGCGGGCAGAACGCTTCGCTTCCCTAACGGGTAGACGCCTCGACACTTTCTCAGTTCGTTTGAAACGAAACACCACTCAACCTGAGAGCCTGTAGTCAACACGACAGCCACCGGATCATCAGCGAGCTTAGCAAAACGGATGGCGGTCGCGACGATCGACGTACCAGCGGCTTCCGCTAACGTCTGAATGGCATTGAAGCCAACACCAGCGTTCTGCAATGCCGATTTAAAAAACGACTGCGGCATCAATAACTCTGCCGCCAATGCATCCGCCTCTCTTTCGTGCACGTCGTTAGAGACGAAGCCGCTTGCTGAATAATGGATTCCGCTGCCGTAACCGATCACTGCTTCAACGTGACCACTGAGGAAATAGTGGCCGAGTTCGTGCGCGATGGTGAAGTTGATGAAGCCTTGGTTTTGGATGGCAGTGGAATAGCCAATGCCGAAATCTTCTCCCGCTCTCATCAAGAACCCGGAAATGCCCAGCTTATCCGGGTTCCACGGCATTAGCTCGATCTTCGCCGCGCTCGCAATCTTTCTCGGATCAACGGGCAGCGAAGTGAAGCCGTTGTCTCTGATAACATCTGCTGCGCATTGGATAATCTCGCGTTCGCGTATGATCGAGATCACGCATCACCCTCCTTTTTCCTGGCGAGCAATGCCTCCTTCATCATTCGGATCGCGTGAAGGTCCGCCTCGGACAGCTTCTCCAGTCCTCTAAATAAGTTGTCGGTTTCTGGACCCGCCAATTTTAGTTCATCGGAGCGACCTATCAGATAATCAGTCGCGACATTTAGTGCGTCAGCCAACCTCCGCAGATTGTCGAACGATGGCGCCCGGCCGCCGGTTTCGAAATGCGAAATCGCCGTTGATTGTAGACCCGCTTTCTTGGCGAGGTCTGCTTGACTCAAGCCACGCAACTCACGGATTTCTTTGAGACGCTTGGAAAAAATATTAATCACAAATTCACTGTTGACAGGATTGACGATTTCGTCAATAGTTTCCTTACAGAGCGCCAGTTCGCCGCATTTTTTTTGCCCATAGACTTTACGATTTCGTCAATACTTTGAATACGATGGAACAAACGTCTGCAACCACAAAGAACGTTCAGGAAGTCACTCGTCACATCGATACGAAGATCGAGCGAGAGTTGTGGGGTCGCGCCGCCGGCCGATGCGAATTCAGCGACTGCAATCGCCTCCTCTACAAGTCCTCGGTCACGCAGGAACGCGTGAACATCGCCCAAATGGCGCATATCTATTCCTTCTCTGCCGCCGGTCCGCGTGGTCGCGGCCCGTACTCTAATAACACAGAGGGACTTAACGACACATGCAACCTGATGCTCGTCTGCTACGACTGCCACCGAAAGATCGATCAGGATAAGGGGGGTTCCCGTTATTCCGCCATGCTGCTAAAAAGCTGGAAAGAAGCGCACGAGTTTCGCATTCGCGTCGTCACGGACATCAAGGCCAGCAAGAAATCGCACGTTCTGCTCTACGGGTCACGCGTGGGCGATGAACGTTCGCCGCTCAATTTCAATGCAGCAGCGGAGTCGATGTTTCCGGACTGGTTTCCAGCTGATGACCGTCCGATCAACCTATCAATGGCGTGTTCTCATGACGACAGCGCGCCGGAGTTCTGGGCATCGGAGGCGGCGCATTTGCAGAAGGAATTCGAGCGCCAGGTTCGTAACCGAAGTGAGGAGGCCAACCCTAATCACTTCTCGGTGTATGCGCTCGCGTCTCAGCCTCTGCTGACACTGTTGGGATCGCTTCTAACCGACAAAGTTCCGGCGTCGGTTTATCAACTGCACAGGGAGCCGCGGACGTGGAAGTGGCAGCCACATCCCGAGAACTTTGTCTTTGAGATTGTCGCGCCGGATGACAAGACCGGAACGCCGGTGCTCGTCATCGCGCTCAGCGCCGCAATAGAGGCGAAGCGCGTGTCATCTGTTATATCTGGTCCGCTGGCCATCTGGCAGCTGACCATCGGCGAGCCCCATAACGATTTCCTGAAATCCGAGGCGCAGCTTTCGATGTTCCGCCAAGCTGCGCGCAAAATGATCAGCAAGATCGAAGCTGCCCACCCCGAAATCAAAGAGCTGCCGATTTTTCCGGCGATGCCGATCGCGTGTGCGATCGAGCTCGGCCGCATCCGCATGCCAAAGGCTAATCGGCCTTGGCACCTCTACGACCAAAACAACAAACAGGGGAATTTCATCCCCGCACTAAAGATAGGAACCTCCCATGAGTGACCAGACCACCCGCAGCATTATTGAAGCGCTTGCCGATTCGCTCGGCATCCCAGATTCGGCCTATGAAAAAGCGGAGGCCCGCTACAAAGACATCGGTGCCTATTTCGATGGTGCAAACGCGAAGTGTTCCGCATTCAGTCCGCACATCTATCCTCAAGGCTCCTTTCGGCTCGGCACGGTAGTTCGCCCGTTCAACGAGCAGTGTGAATACGACCTCGATCTCGGTTGCCGACTCCGCAAAGGAATCACTAAGGCTTCTCATACGCAGCAGCAGTTGAAAATGCTCGTGGGAGCCGATCTTGAGTCATACCGGAAAGCGCGGCAGATCGAGGAAGAGCTGGAAGAAAAAAATCGCTGCTGGCGTCTCTCATATAAAGACGACCTTAAGTTTCACCTGGATTCAGTTCCCTCTATCCCTCAGGACGAGGTGACAAAATCGGTAATCGAGCTTGCGATGCTCAATGAAGGCTCGGCAGAGAACCTGGCGCGAAACATCACCAATCTCGCAGGCGCGATCACTGACAAGCGCTCACCGAATTATGCGGTTATCAGCAGCAAGTGGAAGATCAGCAATTCCGAAGGTTATGCCCTGTGGTTCGAATCTCGCATGAAGCTTGCCCACGAGCTCATGGAGATGCGAGCATTCTCGGCTAAAGCCGCGCAGATTGATGACCTCCCTGCGCGCAAGTGGAGATCGCCGCTGCAGCAGGCTGTTCAGATTTTGAAGCGCCACCGTGACGTGATGTTTGCAGATGATCCGGATAGCGCACCGATTTCGATAATCATCACAACTCTTTCCGCGGCTGCCTACCAGGGCGAACAGGATGTTGCCAGCGCCGTCCAACGCATTCTAACCGACATGCGCAGTTGCGTGCGGGATTCCATTCCCCGCGTGCCAAACCCGGTGAACCCGGCCGAAGACTTCGCCGACAAATGGCACGATCCCAACTTCAAGCACCTCTGGTTTGAAGAGAACTTCTGGCTCTGGCTGGAACAGGCCCAAGAAGATTTCCGCATCGTCGCAAACGCCCGCGACATCACTTATCTGGAAGAGCAGGTTAATGCGAAGTTTGCAACCACCATCAACGGCGATCACTTGAAGGAGAAGCTCGGTCTTAGTTCTGTGAATGTTGTGACTCGGCCGAAAGCTCACGACATTGTCCCGGCTCCGGCCAAACCCTGGATGCAAATTTGAGAAGCTCGCGTGGATCTCGTTGCAGGCATGCGCGAATTCGTTCGCGACTACGACTTGATGGCAATCCGGCCGCGCCCGGGCAAGATGCCACTTCTAAAAGGTCGCTTTGCGTTTGTCGCCCGACATCCAGATATCGGTGAGCTCAATGACGCATTCGATCTTGAAATCGACGTTCCAGTAAATTTCCCACGCGAGCTTCCGAAAGTTACTGAAACCGGAAACAGAATTCCCCGAACGCGGTTTTACCATGTCAACCAGCATGATCACAGCTTATGTCTCGGCTCGCCGTTGCGACTGCGTTTTCTACTGGCCGAGAAACCGTCACTACTTGGTTTCGCAGAGAAATGTCTCGTTCCGTATCTTGCCGGGATATCTCACAAGTTAAGCACCGGTAAGCCGCTCCCGTTTGGTGAACTGGAGCACGGTGCCCCTGGTGCGCTCGCGGATTATCAATTGTTATTCGGCTTGAAAACGCCAGAGCAAGCACTTGCCACGCTACAGCTCCTCGGAAAGAAAAAGCGGATTGCCAACAAGCTTCCATGCCCGTGCGGCTGCCGCTTGCGGCTAGGCAGATGCGTGTTTCGCGATCGGCTTCGCCATTTTCGCGCCTTGGCCAATCGTCCTTGGTATCGTGTACAATATCAGGAGATGTCTCGTTGCCTCTCGCCAATTCCGACTGCGATACCAAAGATATCGTCATAGGATTTTTCGCGCGGAAGTTCGCGACCGCCAACCTTTTGGGGACCGCCAATCGACTGGCGAGCTGTAAGCTACTTCGATGCGACTCTGCCGCGTGGAGACTGTGCCGCCTGAAACTCCCAGCACAGACTCCGGTTTTGCTGTCGTGAGTCGGGTGTGACCATCTGCGCCGTCCTCGCGGTGCTCGCGAGCGTTCCGCGCCCATACTCCTAGGCGAAAGCTCGAACGCGCCGCTGCGGGTGCGCAAATCATCACAGGAAAGATTAACGCGAATCGATCTGACTCGCTCTTAGTATCGGCTTACGACATGCTCCTCCAATCATCGATGTTCATTTGGGCGATACTCCTCGAATCAGCATTTCTGTTGGCGCTTGCTGGCGCAGTGCTCGGGCTGATTCATTGGAAAAACCGAAAGAAACGACTCCCGTTCACGCAGAAGATTCTCCGGCCACCGGGTGAATCGCTTCGCCTACGGCTGATCGAAATGGATGAGAAACTGAACGACCGCTTCGTTCAGCTATTTTTAGCTGCGTACTCGCCTCTTTTGATGGCCGGACTCGTCGCACTACAAGGCGTCCGCGCCAACGCAGGAGTCTGGATTACGGTAATCGCAATCGCTGTGATCGCGTCCATTTGGTCGGCCTTCCGCCTCTGGAAAATAATTAACCTGCGTCGTCGCATCCGCTTGGGCTTCGAAGGCGAGCGTCACGTGGGCGAAGCGCTCAACCAACTGATGCTTGGCGGATACCGTATTTTTCACGATTTCCTGATCACTGACAAACCACGAGCGATTCGAAACATCGATCACATCGTAATTGGTCCAAACGGAGTGTTCGCCGTCGAGACGAAAACGCGTCGAAAGGTCAAAGGTGAAAATGGGGCAAAGGTCACGATTCTCGACAACGCGCTCAAGTATCCGTGGGGCCTTGATCAACGTGATCTCGCCCAGGCGCAGGAGAGTGCCGCCTGGTTAGCCGAGTGGCTCGCAAAAATGTCTGACCAACGAGTGAACGTCGGACCTATACTTGTACTTCCCGGCTGGTTTATCGACAGGCGATCCAAACTCTCGGTTACAGTTCTGAGCGGCAGTGAAGTCAGCGCCAACATCCCGAAGCTGAACGGATCGCCGATCAGCGATCGCCATATCCAGCGTATCGCGGCCCTCATCGAGGACCGCAACCGCAGCGTCGAATATTAACAACCGAGCGTCACGCGGTGGCCAAGAGCGCCCACCCTGTGCAAAGACATTGAGCTTTCTCCTTCCGGCCTTCCGCGTTCGCGGCCCCTCCCTCCGAAAGCTCAAAGACTTTGCTTCCCCTTTCCAGAAATGCAGTCATCGCGCGTCGTTCCCTTAGCCTCCGCTCCGGCAGGCTGCGCGGCGCTTTATTCCACAACGCGCGATCACTGCGGTGCGCTCAGAATTTCCTTCGCTGAATTTTCTAAAATTGTTTTAGCTGTGCCGTCATGATGCGCCTCATTCCCGAATCGCTCCAAACGCGGAGCAGGGCGCCGCGTTTGCGCGGCGAGACTTGTCCATTCGTCGTGTATGCTCAAGCGCAACGGAAAGGTCGCGAGTCGCGACGATCAACTCAGTCTCTTTGATTTTGGACGCTCAAATGGCCGGAAAAATCTACCTGACACAATATGGACTAATGGCCGAGCGCCATTGGCGGGAGTTCCGGCCGCAAACAGTGCCGGCCGAGAGCGCCGAAAAAGTTGTAGCCCTTAGGATCTCGCTTCACGAGAGATCATAGCCCAATCACATTACGCAGCGCGCGCAACGCAAATTGCGTAATTTGAGGACACATCCGCGTCGTGATGTTTTTCGTCGTCATCATCATCAGCAGCAGCATAGTAGTGTTGGTGTTGGTCGGCGGCACCGGCGGTAACGCCCGCGGAGCTGCGGATACCTGGAGAAGTTGCAACGCCCGTTGCAATTCGGCCGGCTGGCACTGGCCCTTTTAATTCAGCTTTTCTTGTCAGAAAAAATGGGTAGTTTTTCTGACAAACCAGCTAGGGCATATATGTCACAAGTCGTTCAAAACAAGATTCTTGACCGCATCTACGGCAAGGGGAGGGGTTGGGTGTTTACTCCGAAACGATTTCTTGACCTCGGTTCTCGCGATGCTGTGGATCAGGCACTATTCCGTCTTTCCCAGCATGGCACCATTCGAAAGTTAAGTCGCGGTCTCTACGATTACCCGAAACAGCACCCACAACTGGGTCTTCTGAATCCCGACCCGGATTCCGTTGCGAAAGCGATCAGCGAAAAGGACGAGATTCGCCTGCAACCATCCGGCGCCTTTGCAGTGAATCGGCTAGGTTTGTCCCAGCAGGTGCCAGCAAAGATGGTTTATCTCACAGACGGCCCTGAAAAATCGGTCAGGGTTGGAAATCAGACAATCCAGTTGAAACGCACCACACCCAAGAACATGGCAACCGCCGGCTCGACTTCCGGTCTCGTGATTCAGGCTTTCCGTTACCTCGGCAAAGAAGGAGTTACGTCGGACCACATCGCAACGCTTCGCTGCGCGCTTTCGGCAGATGATCGCAAGCGGCTGTCGAGGGACAGGATTTATGCGCCGGCCTGGATGCATCATTATTTTGCCGAAATTAGTAGGAGCTGAGCGATGGACACTTTTGCCCGCCGGCCGGCCGTCGACCGAGCAACCTATTTTACAGAGGCCGCGGCTCGCTTGGGCCTGCCGCCCCATGTTATTGAAAAGGATTTCTGGGTCTGTTGGACGCTGAAACGTCTCTTCTCGTTAGACTGCCTCAAAGAAAATCTTCTCTTCAAGGGCGGTACATCATTGTCGAAGGCTTATCGGCTTATTCGTCGCTTTTCTGAAGACATCGATATTTCCATCCGGCGAGACAGCCTTGGCTTTGGAGGTGAACGTGATCCGGCCAACCCCGAACTCTCGGGTAAAGCTCAAGCGCGGCAAAAAGAAGGGTTGGCAGAAGCGGCGAAGCTGAAAATCGCGCAAGACGTGTTACCCGAATTGAAACAGATCATCGGGGATCAGTCGCTCGGGCAAGACTGGATGCTGACCGAAGACAAATCCGATCCCGATCAACAATCGCTGGCCTTTGCGTATCCGCGCACCGGCCTAACTCTTGCAGCGACAGCGTACATCGCGCCTTCCGTGAAAATTGAGTTTGGCGCGCGCTCCGATCATTGGCCCGCAGAAATTAAGAAAGTGCAGCCTTACTTGGCGGAGGCGATCAGCGACGCCATGCAGGAATCAACAATCGAGGTCAAGGTGATGAACGTTAGGCGCACCTTTTGGGAAAAAGCTACGATTCTCCATCAGTTGGCCCACTTGCCGGCCGACAAGCCTTTTCCAGTGCGCTACTCCCGGCATTATTGCGATGTCGCCGAGATGATCACATCGAAAGTCGGAGAGGAGGCAGCGAATGACGAGCAGCTACTCAAAGCTGTGGTGGAGCATAAGCAGACGTTTTATCGATCAGCGTGGGCAAATTATTCCACCGCGACGAGAGGAACACTGCGACTTCTTCCGCCCAAAGAGCGTGTTTCGGGTCTCGCGAAGGACCTGGAATCAATGCGCGAAATGTTTTTCGACCAACCGCCGGAGCTCAACCGGGTGCTCCAGATCCTTGGCGACTGGTTAACCACTTTCAACCGCGCTTGAATTGTTTCGGCGAACCCGTGTTAACGTGACAAAACGTGACGTTTTTGGCAGCATTTCGTATCGTTCACTGACATTCGGAACTTTCGCAATCGTGCCGTTTCCCTCGTGAGAGCGTCAGCGAGTGCATTCTCGCCGCCCCGTGGTAGGGTTCGAATCTCTCCCTCACCGTTCAGATTGCAATCTCCGCGCTCACGTGAGCGCGGCCCCATTGAAGCGTTCCATGGGAAACCGAAAAAAATCAGCCCAATCCCGCAAAGACATTGAGCTTTCTCCTTTCGGGCTTCCGCGCCGCGGCTCCTCCCTCCGAAAGCTCAAAGACTTTGCTTCCTCTTTCCAGCGATGCAGTCATAGCGCGTTGTTTCCCTTAGCTTCGCTCCGGCAGGCTGCGCTGCGCTCCATTCCACAAAGCGCGATCACTGCGGTGTGCGCAGAATCTTCTTCGCTGCAACATGGCGCGACGCACGCGAAAATCGTCTCCAGTGATGCGCAAGCTTTCGGTATTGCTCCACGAATGGCGCAGCCCGCGCCATCGGCTCTGGCAGAGTGGCGTGCTCGTCGTGTATGCTCAAGCGCAATGGACAAGTCGCGAGTCGCGACGATCAACTTAGCCTATTCGATTTTGCACGGAGCCGTGAGCAAGCAAATCTGTCTGACGCAATACGGACTAATGGCCGAGCGCCATTGGCGGGAGTTCCGGCCGAAGATGGTTCGGGAATTGGAGGCGAAGGGCACCCTGATGGAAGTTCTGTTCGAGGCGCAGGAGAGAACCATCGAAGAAATGGAAGCGCTAACGAGGAAATTGGAAACAGAACAGCAATTGACTCCGCAACAGGCGCACGATCGGGCTTGGGAGATGATTCGGGAGAAATACATCCTCTTGACGCCGGAAGAGAATCTCTAAGTGCGAACAATTATCGCATCCGCGCGGAGGCGCTCGGACAGGGTTCGCTCAAACAGAAATGCCGAGACAATTTTGCGGCTATCGAGCTTGCGCACAGACTCGATGCGGAATCGCGCGAAGCCACGGAAGATGAAAAGCGCATCCTGGTAAAATATGTCGGGTGGGGCGGAATCCCGCAGGTCTTCGCCGATCAATCATCAAGCGAATGGGCGTCAGAACGCGAGCGCCTAACACAGCTGCTTACAGCTGAGGAGTACGAATCCGCCCGGGCTTCAACACTCAACGCGCATTACACTTCGGTCACTGTCATCTCCGGCATATACAACGCCGTCAAGCGGCTCGGTTTTGAACACGGCCGTGTGCTGGAACCGGCTCTTGGAGTCGGGCACTTCTTCGGTCTCATGCCCGCTGAAATGCAGGCACGCTCACAACTCACCGGCGTCGAAATCGATCCTCTTAGCGCGAGTATCGCGCGGAAACTGTATCCCGGCGCGGATATCCGCACGCAAGGTTTCCAAGCTGCAGTGTTGCCGCACGACTGGTTCGATCTCGCCGTCTCAAACGTTCCGTTTGGTGACTACAAATTGCATGATCCCGAGTTCAATGAGCACAATTTTCTGATTCATGATTACTTCTTCGCGAAGGCAATCGCGAAGGTGCGACCAGGCGGATTAGTCGTGTTCGTCACTTCGAAGGGCACGCTGGACAAAGCGAACTCACATCTCCGCGCCTACCTTAGCGATAAGGCAAATTTCCTTGGCGCGATTCGACTGCCGAACACGGCGTTTAAGCAGAACGCCAATACCGAGGTGACCAGTGACATCGTTTTTTTGCGCCGGCTGGCAAACGGCGACAAACCCAGCGGACCGCTGTGGCAAAATCTTGCAGAACACGTGAATCGCGACGGCGCCCGCTTTCGCATCAACGAGTATTTCGCGGCCCATCCGCACATGATGCTCGGTCACATGGCCAACGCAGGCACAATGTACCGCAGCAGCGAGCCGACGCTCGTCGAGGATGGTCGCGACCTCGCAAATGCTCTCCGGGAAGCGATCGCTGCATTGCCAGAAGGCATCTACCGCGCTGCGGCGAACAACCTCTCGCCGCGAGCTACCGCTCAGCCAATTGAGGCTCCAAATGACGTGAAGGAAAATGCCTTCACCTTATACGACGGTGGAATCGCGATCCGCACCGGTGCAACGCTAACGCCGATCTTCAATCTGCCAGCCGAAACGACGCGCCGGATTCGCGGACTCATCAAAGTTCGCGCCGCCGTGCACGAAGTGTTGCGGACGCAACTGGATGATTTGACTGACGAGGAAATTGTCGGTGCACGACGACGACTCAACCTTGCTTACGATCACTTTGTCGCGCGGTTCGGCGCGATCAACGAAAGCGCTAATCGCCGCGCTTTTCGCGGAGACCCTGACCTGCCGCTCCTCTCTTCGCTCGAAGATTACAACCCGGATACCAATCGCGCGAAGAAGGCTGCGATCTTTCATGAGCGCACCATTCAGAAGCCGCAGCGCGCGGTTGCGGCAGAATCGACAGCCGATGCCCTCGTGTTCTCCCTTAACGAGAAGGGCCGCGTCGACCTCGCGTACATGGAAACATTGCTTGGTCGTCGCGCGGACGAGTTTCTGCCCGAACTGAAAGGTCTCGTCTTTCGCAACCCTGAAACAGAGCAGTGGGAAACTGAGGACCAGTATCTCTCCGGCGATGTTCGCGCCAAACTAATCACTGCGTGCGTGGCTGCTCTCGCGCAACCACGCTACGTTGAGAACGTTTCTGCGTTGGAAGCGATTCAGCCTAACGATCTCGCGGCATCCGAAATCGACGCGCGACTTGGTGCGGTTTGGATTCCGCCCGATGACGTGGAGGCATTCGCGAAATCACTCCTCGGCGCTGATGGCATCAACGTATCGCACGCAGCGACCTTAGGAACATGGTTCGTGCGCGGGGACTTCAACGCACGCGGCACCGTCGCGAACACGACCGAATGGGGCACGCTACGTTATTCAGCGCTGGAATTGATCCAAGACGCGCTCAATCTCAAAACACCGACAGTTTATGATCGTGATCGGAAGAACGACACCGTCGTAATCAACGCACAGGAAACTGAAGCTGCGCGCGACAAGCTCGAAAAAATCAAAGAGCGCTTCAAAACGTGGGTCTGGGAGGATGATGAGCGCCGCGAGCGATTATGCCGAAAATACAATGACGAATTCAACTCGGTCCGTCTGCGTGTTTTCAACGGCAGTCATCTCACGCTGCCGTCGAGCGCCCAACAAATCACGCTGCACCCCCATCAAAAGAATGCCGTCTGGCGAATCGTTCAGAGCGATAACACGCTGCTCGCGCACGTGGTCGGCGCAGGCAAGACCTACACGATGGTCGCAGCCGCAATCGAGCTGAAGCGGCTTGGTCTGGCGACGAAGCCGATGTTCGTCGTGCCAAATCACATGCTCGCGCAGTTTTCTTCCGAACTGCTAACCCTTTATCCCACCGCGAACATTCTCGTTGCTGGAAAAGAAGACTTCACGGCTAACAACCGGGCGCGCCTCTTCAGCCGGATTGCAACGGGCAACTGGGATGCCGTCATCGTGACGCATGCGAGCTTCGAAAAAATCCCGGTCTCACAGAGCACGCGTCGAAATTTCATCGCAGCGCAAATCGACGAAATCGAAACCGCCATTCGCGAGGAACGCGCCGATCGCGGCACGCGACTCGTTAAAGAATTAGAGCGCGTGAAGAAGCGGCTTACTGCAAAGCTCGAAGCGCTCTCGGCCGATAGCAAGAAAGACAACACGCTCACATTCGAAGAACTCGGAATCGATCGGCTCTTCATTGATGAGGCGCAGCGGTTCAAGAATCTCTTCTACGTCACAAAGATGACACGCGTTGCCGGTCTGCCGCAGACTGCCTCGGAGCGCGCATTCGATCTCTTTCTCAAAGTTCAGCACATCCAAGCGCGCAACAAGGGAGGCGGTGTCGTCTTCGCCACTGGCACGCCAATTTCCAACACGATGGCCGAAATGTTCACGATGCAGCGCTACCTTCAACTGGACGCGCTGCGTCGCAATTCACTTCAGCATTTCGATTCATGGGCCGGAACATTCGGCGAAACCGTGACTTCGATGGAGTTGAGCCCGGACGGAAGCGGGTACCGTCTGCAAAGCCGTTTCGCGCGATTCGTTAATGTCCCCGAGTTGATGCAGCAGTTTCGCCAAGTCGCGGATGTGCAAACAGGCGAGATGCTAAAGCTGCCCGTACCGAAACTCGACCAAGGCCGACCAATAACGATCAGCGCGCCAAGCAGCCCGGATTTGAGGCGCTTTGTCGATCAACTCGTGAAGCGCACCGAGAAAATCAAAAGCGGTCGAGTCGATCCTCGCGATGACAACATGCTCAAGATCACGACTGAGGGCCGCAAGGCGGCGCTCGATCTCCGTCTTGTGCTTACGCACGTCCGTGACAATCCAGATTCCAAGACGAACAAGGCCGTCGAGAAGATTCACGACATCTGGCAGCAATCGACGCCGACAAAGGGCGCGCAGCTTGTCTTTTGCGATCTTTCCACTCCGCAGGCCAACGGCCGCTGGTTCTCTGTCTATAATGATGTGCGCGAAAAGCTCATCGTACGCGGCATTCCTGCGGATCAGATCGCGTTCGCGCAGGACGCCACCGACGACGCATCCAAAGCGATGCTCTTCAAATCCGTGCGCGAGGGAAGAGTGCGCGTTCTTCTCGGCAGCACAGCGAAGATGGGAGAAGGAACTAATGTCCAAACACGCCTCGTCGCCTTGCATCATCTCGACGCGCCCTGGCGACCTGCCGATATCGAGCAGCGCGAAGGTCGAATCATCCGCCAGGGCAATCAGAATGAATACGTGAAAATCTTCCGTTATGTGACCGAAGGCAGCTTCGACGCGTACATGTGGCAAACGCTTGAAACGAAGTGCCGCTTCATAACTCAAGTTATGACGGGCGATGCCACAATGCGCCGCGCAGAAGATGTCGATTCCACTGCTCTGACATATGCCGAAGTAAAGGCGATCGCGTCGGGCAATCCGCTTGTGATCGAGAAGGCGACCATTGATGCGGAAGTTATGCGCCTGACACGTTTGAAAAAGCAGCACGCGGAGAGCCTGTATCAGATGCGCTATCGCGTCCGACGCCTGAACGACAACGGCGTGATATTGGAGCGAGAAATCGCAAACATCCGCGAAGATTTGCGGACGCGGATCAGCACGCGCGGCGACAACTTCGCGATGACCGTGAGCAACGAGATGTTCACCGACCGCGTCAAAGCGGGTCGCGAGCTCATATTTCTTGCCTCAGCCATAAAGCCATTTGAATCAACTAAAGTAATTGGCACCATCGGCGGCTTTCCGATCTCAATTGAGAGGTTCGATGAACGCGCAACGCTCTTGATCCAGGGCAAACACAACTATCGCGCGAATGTCAGTGACAGCCCAGCGGGAACAATTGCATCGCTGGAACACGCGCTCGACAGCATTGAAGATCGACTGCGCGAACGCGAAACCGATCTCGCACAGTCCCGCCGACAAATTGTCGATCTGACGAATCAGTTCGACCAACCATTCGGGCACGAAGAAAAGCTCGCTGCCGCCACGAAACGGCAGCAGGAAATTATTGCAGCACTCGACATCACGAAGAACCAAGCTTCATCGAGAGTTGATGAAGGAGCCGAACAACCTGTAGTCTTAATGGAGGGAAAGCTCGAACAGAACCCGCAAGCGCAGAATCGGGCCCCGATCACTCTCGGGATGTAAGCGGAAGTAAGAGAAATAAATCGTCCGATAATCGTCCGACGGTTTCGCGAAATCGTCCGACGCAGCGCGTCACCTCAGTTCGAGGCAAACCCAGCGATAATCTATCGACGTTTTCCGCGAATCTATCGACGCCCAGCGCCTCGCCGAAGTGCCCATCTCGCAAAGACATTGAGCTTTCTCCTTCCGGCCTTCCGCGTCGCGGCTCCTACCTCCAAAAGCTCAAAGACTTTGCTCCCCATAGGCAGAGATGCAGTCATCGCACGTTGTTTCCCTTGGCTCCGCTCCGGCAGGCTGCGCGGCGCTCCATTCCACAACGCGCGATCACTGCAGTGCGCTCAGAATTATCTTCGCGTGATCGACTTTGCGTTGAATCGCTCCTCGATTTTAAGGCTCGCTGTGCGCCGTAAAGGTATTGCTCGCACGCTGCGCTCCACCTTGACTGTGCTCGCTCGCCGGAGGGAGGTCGGTATCGATTCACGCAAGGAGTATTCGCGGCTGGTATCATCTGAGCTCGGCGATTTCCGATTATGAATCAAATCAACTGCAACCGCAGTCCTCGGAAGAGATCGCGGCGCGAGCTTCTTTGATCAAAAATGGGATCAGGGCTAATGCAGCCACACTATCCAGCCACCACCAGCCGAGAATGCGTGTCGCGGCGAGCCCGACCATTAGGACAATCGATAAGTAACCGCAGACGATTGCTTCAATGGCATCCGCGCGAAGAGCGCGAGAATTCAATCGCGCCGCCACTTTCAATTTGTAACCGGCGAGAATTGGCATCCCAATCTTTGCCACCAAGCCGATTAAAATTCCCCACGCGCTTTCGTGAGTATCTGTCACGCGATGCGCGACAAAAATTCCGTAGGCGGAATTGAGCGCGACATAGGCAACCAGCAGATAGAGCGTGTATCCAACGAGTCTTGACGCACGCAACTCGACTGCCTCGACGCGCGTTTCATCCCCACATCCGCTTGCCTCAATGCGAAGGCGCCACAGCAGAACGCTGGCACTGAATAGTTCGATGATGCTATCAATGCCGAACGCTTCGAGCAAAAGACTGTTCGATGCCCAACCTAACAAGAGCGACGCCGCAGCTTCGATGGTCATCCAGCCCAGGGTGATATACGTCAGCAGCAACGCGAGTCGTACGTCCTCCGCACGGGAGCGACCAGGCGAAAATTCTGGCGTCTCTAAACTGCGCTCTTGGATTCTTACTGGCATGAAGTCGGTTTTGCGCGGTCGTAACTATCTCGGGATTTTCTAGTAGCGTCCACGACTGTTAGGGCGAAACTTAGCCATGAAGAATTACACGAAAATTCTGTTTTCGGTTCTGGTTGCAGCGATGGCCACGGTTTCTTTTGCAGCGGACAAACCCACCTGCAAGAAGACCGGCAAGAATTGTCCAATGAACAACGGCAAGGAGTGCAATTGCGGAAAGACTTGCGAATGCGCCAAGTAACGAGCGCATGTCGCTCCTGAAATGTAACATCGACAATCAGCGTACACAGACTGTTTAGAACTTTGTTGCGCGGAGCCGAAGAAGTGAATTCGAGGCAGAACATGAAAGCTGTTGTTCACCTCGGCTCTCCGCACCCAAAGGAGCGCATCGCGATGATTCGCGGCTATTGCGTTAGGGTGACTTATCGAGGACTCGGTGCTGACGAGCAAATCGAGTGGACGCGAAGATTATCTGAAGTCATCGCGCGTTCGCTGATCAGGCTTCGTTAATGGTTCGTCTTATGGCTACTCGCCGGGATGGAGACTCGTGTCACGGGGGAGTGGGACAGCGCCTACAGCTGTTCGAGCGATTTCTGAATCGCGGTGGTGGTGGTGGTGCGGTCAGAGAGTTCAATTTTCGCCCAAACCGGCTTGGTTGGGGTCGCGCCATGCCTGGGATTAAGCATCCTCCTGCGGCACATGCGTAGCCCCACTCCGCTGCGGCCAGCAAACTGGACAATGGCGCCTTCTCTATTCAGCGTTTGACGACGAGTTCCCCGCTATAAAACCGAGTGGACCAGCCAGGTGAACTTCTTAAAAAGTCCGGTCAGCGAAGCCCTTTATGTCGCGCAAGTTATGGCGGCCACTGCGATCGGGATCGCGGTGATTATTCTTTCCTACCGCGCGTATCGAAGCACGAAGTTCATCGGCTTCACACTCTGGATTGCTAGTTCGGTGATATCTCTTTGCGGAACGATTGGGTGGGACATCGTTGGTCACGCGTATGCCTATCCGCGCCTTTATCCCGCTGCGGTGATCGCGTACCGCATCGTTTACCTCATTAATTCAGCGATCTCTTTCATCGGAACAGTTCTGGTTATTCGCGAGTTCGTCCGAATTTCAAAAGCGCGCCGGATGTAAACAAGCTCATCAGCACTTCGCCTGGCGGCGCGCGATGTTCGCAGAATCTCCATTCGGGCAACGCGCGACCACTGCGGTGCGCTCTGAATTATCTTCGCGTAATCGACTCTGCGTGAATCGCTCCTCGATTTTATGGCTCGGTGCGCGCCGTAAAGGTATTGCTCGCACGCTGCGCTCCACCTTGACTGTGCTCCTCGCCGGAGGGAGGTCGGTATCGATTCACGCGGCAAAGTCTTCTTCGCAGCAAACGGCTGAACGCATGAGTCGACGGATGGTCTAACTCGTGCTATATGAACCGCAGAGTGGTGACGCGATTGACGCTTATAGTTTGCATGTTGGCGGCGCTTTTTGTAAGCGCGGTCCGGCTGCCTGCATCAGCGTGTCCTGCTTCCAGTCCGCCGATGGGGCAAGCTTGCAAGCCAGGAAGCTGTCCCAACAAGGCGTGCTGCGCTCAAGCAGAGAAGAACAAATCGCTGCCGTCACTTCCGATAGCCAAAGACGACAACGCGAGCGACCATTTCCTCGCGATCGTTACTCCCAGTCTGAGCGGACGTTTAGCTCCCGTTCAGGGAATGGGAGAACAGCCTAGTTGGTCGGCGCCAATGGTCGCGAATTCTGCGACGCCGAAGTGCGCTCTGCTCTGCACGTTTCTCATCTGATCCAAAGCGTTTGACGCCGGAGGTGTGCCCATTCGTCGGTATGCCTGTGTTTCAACCGCAGTCTTGGATCAATGAAAACAACTTACCTTTTACTAGCTACCACAACTTTAATTTTTGCTTTCGCAGCAAAGCTCTCAGCAGGTGTTGCCGACGGCGAACCTGCGACACGATCGCTGTCGCTTAGCGAAGTGACGAGCGTAGTCCTGGCCAACAATCCGGCCATAAAGGAAGCGCTCAAAAAATGGAACGCAGCAAGAGCACGCGTCCCACAGGCTGCCGCGTGGGACGACCCCCGATTGGGCGGCGATTCGCGGGTGCGTCGCTTTGTCGATATACCGCCCAACGCGTTCACGGACCAATCAGTAAGCATCGAACAGGTCGTTCCGGTTACTGGGAAAAATCTTTTGCGCGCGAGAGCCGCCGTGGCCGAGGCGATCTCGGCCTACGAGGATGTCCGCCGCCAACAACTGGATGTGATCGCGGCTGCGCGCGCGTCGTTTTTCCTGCTCGCGAACGCCTATGAACAGCTCGACATCAATCGCAAAAATATCGATTCGCTAAAGCAGATTGCTGATATTAGCCGGGCGAAATATGAAGCAGGCACGCAGAGCGCGGCTGATGTGCTGGTGGCGGAAACCGACTTGAGCAAGCTGTTCGAAGCGCGGCGCGACCTCGAGCGGCAGCTCTCCGACGAGCAGTCGCGACTTAATCAGTTAATGAATCGCGACGCTTTTGCGCCGCTGGGAGCACCGATTGCGGCGAGCATCGAACCGCCAGACCTCTCGCCGTCACGCCTCCGGCCACTGGTCCTTACGCATCGGCCGGAAGTCAAGATGGCCGAACTCAAAATCGAGGCGCAAAAATTCAAGCTGCAACTCGCCCATCGCGAGTGGATTCCCGATCCGGCGTTGATGGTCAAAGCGCAGCGTTACAATGGCGCCGGGCAAGCCGTG
Source organism: Candidatus Udaeobacter sp. (assembly GCA_035652195.1). Lineage (GTDB taxonomy): Bacteria > Verrucomicrobiota > Verrucomicrobiia > Chthoniobacterales > UBA10450 > Udaeobacter. Next base: position 36,318 of record DASREH010000135.1, read on the forward strand.
AGCGAAGTGGACGCCGGCGTTTCCTTTCCGCTGCCGTGGGTTAATTTCAGAAAGTACTCCGCTGGAGTTCGCGAGGCCGGCGAAAATCTAGGCGCTGCGCAACAGGGGCTTGATCGTTCGCAAAAAGAAGCGCTGCGACTGTTGCGCGATCAACTCGCCAAGATCGAGGCGACGCGTGATCAGCTGGCCCTTTTCCGCGATAAAATCGTGCCGCAGGCACAGCAGGCATTCGAAGCCAACCGGCTCGCCTATGAATCGGGCAAGGTGTCGTTTCTCGACTGGATCACATCGCAGCGAGTTTTGCGCGACGTCGAAGCAACCGCCCGCCAACGTCTGACTGATTACCAGGTTGCCGTTGCGGGACTGGAAGCAATCATTGGCGCGCAGCTTTACCCGCTACCCGCCGATCCACCTGAATCGAAAGCCAAACGAAAATGAAAGCGCGGAAATTTTTCAACAAAATCATTCCTCTCGTGGCGCTGCTTACTCTGTCGGGCATCGCTTCATGCTCGAAAGGGCCAACGGCGAAGAAGGATAGCAACGTCGATTACTGGACCTGCACCATGCATCCATCGGTGCATTCAAAGGACCCCGGAAAATGTCCCATCTGTTCGATGGACCTGGTCCCAGTAATGAAAAAAGGCAGTGCCGAAGCCCAGCCATCGCAGACGCAGGGAGAACAAATGAAGGGCGGTGGCGAGTCGAAAGGAATGGCAGGCATGCCGGGAATGCCAGGCATGAAAGAGGGCGAAATGAAAGGCGGCGAGAAACCAAGCGAATTTGTCGTGCCCGTCGAACGCCAGCAGCAAATAGGTGTGCGCTACGCGAAAGTTGAACGCAAACCGCTTACGCACACGATCCGTTCCGTCGGCATGATTGTGCCGGACAGAAGTCGCAACTGGCAGTTCGTCTCTCGCGTCGATGGTTACGTACAAAAGCTAAACGTCACATCGCCGGGCCAGGTTGTCGATAAAGACGCGCCGCTCCTATCGATCTACAGCCCGGATTTGCTTACGAGTGAACGCGAGTTCGTCGAGCTTTTGCGGATGCGCGACCAGGCGAAGTCCAAAGACGCGCGGGAAACGCCGCAGCGCCTGATCGAATCAGCCAAACGCCGGTTACACCTCTGGAACATCACTGACCAGCAGATCGCCGATCTTGAAAAAACACGCAAGGCGTCCGATACGCTCACTTTGCTCTCACCGTTTCGCGGCGTCGTACAGTCGGTGCCCGTCGAGCAAGGCAAGAACGTAAAAACGGGAGACTTACTTGTAGAGGTTGCCGACCTCAGCGTCGTCTGGCTGTGGGCGGAATTTTACGAGAATGAGTTGTCGATGCTTCAAATGGGGCAAAAGCTCGCCATCACCGCGAAGTCGTATCCTGGCCAAAACTTCGACGGCACGATCGCCCTCATCGATCCATTCATCAACGAAACAAAACGCACGGCCAAAGTGCGCATCGATATTCCGAATCCTGATTTCAAGTTGCGGCCCGGCATGTACGTCAATGCCGAACTGGCGATGAACATGGGCGAGGCGCTCACCGTCCCAGTGAGCGCGATCATGCCGACCGGCGAGCGTAACGTCGTCTTTATCGATAAAGGCGAGGGAAAATTGGAGCCGCGCATTGTTCAGTTAGGCGCTAAGTACGGCGACATCTACGAGGTGCAAAGCGGCCTGCAGAAAGGCGAGCGCGTCGTCGCGAGCGCAAACTTTCTGATCGATGCCGAATCGAAAGTCCAAGGCGCGCTGAAGGACTTTGAGCAAGAAAAGCCACAAGAAGCTACCGCGTCTTCAGTGAAGCCGTGACCAAAGCAGACTCAACTTCGCAAGATAACAGCGCGGCCGAACTGAGACGCGGCCCGCTGATCGAGCGCATCATCGAAGCGAGCGCGAGAAACAAGTTCCTCATTTTCATCTTCACGATCTTCGCTGTCGCGGCCGGATTCTACGGCCTGATTCACACGCCGCTCGATGCAATTCCCGATCTAAGCGACGTGCAGGTGATCGTTTATACCGAGTGGGAAGGACGCTCGCCGGACTTGTTGGAAGATCAAATCACGTATCCGATTTCCACTGTGTTTATCGCTGCACCGAAAGTGAAATTCGTGCGTGGCGAATCGATGTTCGGCAAATCATTCATTTACGTCATCTTTGAAGACGGCACCGATATTTACTGGGCGCGTTCGCGGGTTATCGAATATCTCAATTCAGTGCGCGGCTCGCTGCCGGAAGGGGTAAATCCGGTTATCGGCCCAGACGCGACTGGTGTTGGCTGGGTTTACGAATATGCGCTGGTTGACGACACCGGGAAGCACGATCTCGCGCAGCTGCGTTCCATTCAGGATTGGAATCTGCGCTACGCGCTCGCCTCGGTAAAAGGCGTGGCCGAAGTCGCACCGGTCGGCGGCTTTGTGAAGCAATACCAGGTCGATCTAGATCCAAACGCGCTTGTTGCTTACAACATTCCGCTCAGCGAGGTCGTCAGCGCGATCAAGATGAGCAACGCCGACGTGGGCGGGAAAATTTTCGAAGTCGCAACGACCGAGTATTACATTCGCGGCCGCGGTTACATCAAAAAAATTGAGGACATCGAGAATATCGTCCTCAAAGTGGAGAACGGCACGCCGGTTTATCTGAAAAATGTCGCAAACGTCCATCTCGGCGGCGATATCCGGCGCGGTGTTGCAGAGCTTGACGGCAAAGGCGAGACCGTCGGTGGCATCGTGGTCATGCGGTATGGCGAAAATGCGCTCAATGTCATCGACGGCATTAAGAAGAAGCTAGAAGAGATCAAGGGTTCGCTGCCCGAAGGCGTGCGCGTGGTCACGACGTACGACCGCAGTGATTTGATCAAGCGCGCCATTGCCACGTTACGCGAGAAGTTGATCGAAGAAAGCGTGGTCGTCGCGCTCGTTTGTCTCGTCTTTCTCTGGCACGTCCGCTCGGCACTGGTGGCGATCATCACGCTGCCGATCGCGATCATTCTTTCATTCATCCCGATGTGGTGGATGCACGTCACTTCGAACATCATGTCGCTGGGCGGCATCGCTATCGCCATCGGCGCCATGGTCGATTCAGCGATCATTATGATTGAGAACGCGCACAAGGGGCTGGAGCATTTCCGGGAAACGCACGGACGCGAGCCAGACAACCTTGAGCGCGTTCAAGTGATCATTGCTGGCGCCAAGAGCGTAGGGCGCTCGCTCTTTTTTGCGTTGCTCGTCATTACTGTGAGCTTCGTGCCTGTCTTCTCGCTAACTGCGCAGGAAGGCCGGCTCTTCCGGCCACTCGCCTTCACGAAAACTTTCTCGATGTTTTTCGCGTCGTTTCTCGGCGTGACGCTCGTGCCAGTGCTGATGACGTTGCTCATACGCGGGAAGATTACACCGGAAGAGAAGAATCCGGTGAACCGTTTTCTGATCCGAACCTATCAGCCGTTTGCTGACTTCGTTCTGCGCTATCGCTGGTTCACTCTCGGCTGTGCGCTGGTTATTCTTCTGATCACAATTTTTCCTTACAAGAGACTCGGCAGCGAATTCATGCCGCCGTTGAACGAAGGCACGCTCCTTTACATGCCAACAGCCGTCCCGGGAATGTCGATTACAGAGGCAACGAAAATTCTCCAAATTCAAGATCGACAATTAAAAAAAATTCCCGAGGCCGTGACTGTTTTCGGTAAGGCCGGGCAAGCCGAGACGCCGACTGATCCTGCGCCATTGTCAATGTTTGAAACCGTCGTCACACTTAAGCCTTCGGATCAATGGCGGCGCGGAATGACGTGGGACAAGCTGCTCGCGGAGGTCAACGCCAACATGAAAACGCCTGGCATGGCGAACATTTTCTGGATGCCGATCCAGACGCGCACCGAAATGCTCACCACGGGATTTCGCAGCGTGCTCGGCGTAAAAGTTTTCGGTCCCGATCTTGGGGAAATCCAGAAGCTCGCGGTGCAGATCGAAAGAGCGCTGGCTGAGCTTCCGGATACACGCAGCGCGTTCGCCGAGCGCACGGTTGGCGGTTATTTCCTCGATTTCACAGTGAACCGCGAAGCGGCTGCACGCTACGGCCTGAAAGTCGGCGATGTGAACGACATCATCGAGTCAGCCATCGGCGGTAAGAACATCACCACCACCGTGGAAGGACGCGAGCGCTATCCAGTGAACACACGTTACGCCCGCGATTTTCGCGAAGACCTCGACGCGCTCAAGCGCGTGCTCGTTCCCACACCCACTGGCGCGCAGGTTCCCATCTCGATGCTGGCTGATATCCATTACAAAACCGGACCGCCTTCAATCCGCAGCGAGAATGGCAAACTAGTCGGTTTTGTTTTTGTGGACGTAACAACCAGCGACATCGAGGGCTACGTTCGCAAAGCGTCGCAACTGCTCGGCCAGCGAATTCAGTATCCGCCGGGGTATTACGTCGAATGGGCCGGTCAATTCCAATATCTGCAAGCGGCCAAGGAGCGGCTCAAAGTCGTGGTTCCCTTTACCCTGCTCATCATTTTCGTCCTCCTTTACTTCAGCACCCGGTCCGTCATCAGGACGTTTATAGTCCTACTGACGGTGCCATTCTCATCGGTCGGCGCGTTTTGGTTGCTCTACGTGCTCGGCTACAACATGAGCGTCGCGGTCTGGGTGGGGCTCATTGCGCTGGCGGGCGTCGGGGCCGAGACCGGCGTGGTGATGCTGCTCTATCTCGACCATGCCTGGGATAAGTTCAAAGCTGAGGGGCGCATGAACACGATGAAAGATTTGCACGCCGCAGTAATGGAAGGCGCGGTGCAACGGATTCGACCGAAGATCATGACGGTATGCGCGATTTTGTTCGGCCTTCTGCCAATCATGTGGTCGCCAGCCATGCAAGCCGGTGCCGATGTTATGAAACGAATCGCCACGCCTATGATCGGCGGCATCATCACTTCGGGCATTCTGGAGCTGCTGATTTATCCAGTGATTTACGTCGCCTGGCGGAAACGCGAACTCGAAGACCAAACCGAAGCAGAGGCGCCGTTGATCCCACCCGAGTTAATTCCATCGGAGCGCACACGACAGCGTTTGCCGAAAATTATCGCGCTCATTGTCGCGATTATCCTGATCTTGTTCGGCGGAAAATTTGTCTGGCAAAGAATCGCCGCACCAAAAGCAGCGGTGGCACAAAGCGCGCCGATCGCCACGCAAACGGTGAATGACTTGACGGTGAAACTTTACGGTCAAGTACGAAACGGCCCTAGCGAACTCCTCATCGAATTCCGCGATGCCAACGACCAACTTGTCGATGCTGGCGATGTCAAAATGGAGGCAAACATGAACATGCCGGGAATGCAGATGCACGAAGGCGCGACAGTTCAACGCAGCGGAACGCCCGGCCAATACCGTGCCAAGATTAAGCCGGATATGGCGGGCGATTGGATGGCAAAGCTTTCATTCAATGGCCCGCGCGGCAGCGGCCAAACGAGCTTCAACCTCAACGTCAAACAATAAAAGGAAACCAAACATGAAAACAAAACTACCCCTGGTTCTAACTCTGACCGCAATGACCGTCGCATTGGCGACCAACGCTGGCGCTGGGCATCGGACATTTCCAAAGGAGCAAACCGATGCATTGATGGAGCCAGTGAAATCCGTGTTCGACTATTATCTGAAAATCGAATCTGCGCTGGCGAACGAATCAGGCGTCGGCATCGGGTTTAACGCTTCAGCAATTGCAAGCGCCATACGTGGCGATTCAATGAAGATGTTCCCCAAAAAAGTGGCCAACCAAGCCGAAATCTTGGCCGGGACGAGAAACCTCTCTTCCGCGCGCGAGGCATTCAAGCCGCTCAGCAAATCGCTGATCCAGTACTTGGCAGATCACAACATCACGAGCGCGTATGTGGAAGTCTATTGCCCGATGGCGAAGGCAAGTTGGCTGCAAAAGGACAAGAAAATCAAGAACCCCTATCTCGGAGGTTCGATGCGCAGCTGCGGAGCAATCAGGCCGAAGCCAGGCGCATCGCGTGATTCCGATTGCTGACCGACTGATGAGCTGAAGGCCGTATGAAAAACCAGCCCAAAAAGAGCCGCCTGCGGGCAGCTATGCTGCACCGACGACGGGTCAGACTCATCTTTGGCGCGGCATTGGTGGGTGCAATCGTCTTCGCTGCAATGATGATCAGGAGTTCGCTGGCCATCAGACTTACTGAAGCGGATCGCGCAATGCTACGGCAGTATGACTCGATTCGAGTAGCTCTGTCTCAGGAGAACTTAACGTCCGTTCAAAAAGCGGCTGCTACGCTAGCGGACTCCTACCAACAGCGGCGATCAGTCTCTGCAACCGCGCAGGCGCTATCGAAAGCCGACTCGCTGGAAGCAGCTCGCGAGGCATTCAGTACAATAAGCGCCGAAGCTGTGAAAATGGCGCGAGGTCACAAGGAATACTACGTCGTCGGCTGCTCGATGAATCAATGTCCTGCGCCCTGTGTGAACTGCCAGATGTGGAGATTTAGCGATTGGGTGCAGACCGACGCGACGATCGCAAATCCATTCATGGGAAGGGCGAGTCCTCACTGCGGAGTCATCAGATAATGAGGCTCACGCGGTAATCATTTCCAGCACCAGCATTAACAGTGAAGAAAACTACAATATGCAGACAAAATTATTTCTGCTCACTGCTTTGAGCATTGCGGCATTAAACATCTCTCCGTTTGTGGCCGCGCAAACCGACATTTCGCCGACGCCAACGCCAGCCGAAGCGGCATCGCCGTCGGCTTCGCAATTGCAAGGAATAAATGAAATGGCAGGCATGGATTCGATGAAACGAATGGCAGACATGTGTCAGGAGATGATGAAAGGCGAGAAAGCGATGATGCCTTACATTATCGGCACGTCCGTTCTCTTCGGCCTGTTGCTGTTCATAGCGCTTGTTCTCCTAATCGTGCTGGAAATCCAGTGGATCAAATATTGGAGCCGAATTTTGAGCCGTCGGGACAGTTCCGCCGCCAGCAATCGCGAATGAATGCACAAAAACCAGTCGTCCTCGTCACAGGAAGTAGCGGGCTCATTGGCTATTCGCTCTGCCAGCTGTTGGCAAAAGATTATCAGATGATCGGCTTCGATCGCGACGGTTATCCGTATCCGCCGCCCGAAGCAGAATGCGTTTGTGTCGATCTTAGCTCGGACCGAAGCGTGAAGTACGCGTTCGAGCGTGTGCGCTACGCTTATGGCGAACACATCACGTCGGTCATTCATCTTGCTGCCTATTATTCGTTCTCGGGCGAAGCGAGTCCGCTTTACGAAAAAATTACTGTCCGGGGGACTGAACGAATGTTGCTGGAACTGCAAAATTTTCAGGTCGAACAGTTCGTCTTTTCAAGTACGGAGCTTGTTCACGCTCCGACTGTGCCCGGAAAACCAATCAACGAAGATTCTCCTCTCGACCCGAAATGGGATTATCCGAAATCAAAAGTCGAAACGGAAAAACTCATTCACAAAAAGCACGGCAACATTCCAGTTGTCATCTTGCGCATCGCCGGCATCTACAACGACCAGTGCGAATCGATTCCACTGGCGCATCAAATCCAGCGAATCTACGAGCGCCAGATAACCAGCAAGCTTTACCCGGGCGACATCACTCACGGCCAGGCGTTCGTTCATCTCGACGATGTGCTCGCCGCCCTTCGGCTGACAATTGAGCGCCGGCATGAACTGCCGCGCGACGTCACGATGATCGTCGGTGAGCCGGAAACGTTGAGTTACGACGAACTTCAGCGCGCATTTGGCCGGTTGATTCATGGCGAAGAATGGGAAACGCGCGAAATTCCCAAGACCGCGGCAAAAGCAGGCGCCTGGTTGGAGGATCACTTCCCGTTTCACGACGCCTTCATTAAACCATGGATGATCGATCGGGCCGACGACCACTACGAATTGGACATCACGCGTGCCCGCACCCTTCTTGGCTGGGCACCGAAACGTTCGCTGCGCGAAACGCTCCCGAAAATGGTCGCCGCACTCAAAGCAGATCCGGAAAAATTTTATTGCGATAATAAACTCGGCGAGCCGCCTTCCGAATCATGAAAGAGCAGGATCATCGGGAAATGCTCGTGGAAATGCGCCGGAAATGGCTCTGGACAAATTTCGCAGTCATCTCGCTAGGTGCGTGGCTGATCACAAGCCCGTTTACGTTTGGATATGTCGATCTTCGCATCTTGTGGAGCGATGTGATTAGCGGCGTGCTCTTGATTTTGTTTTCCGCGCTCGCGCTCTGGCCGCGGTTTGATTTCGTCGGACGTTGGAGTGTTTCGTTTGTCGGCGGCTGGCTGCAATTCGCGCCGCTGATCTTCTGGGCGAAATCACCGGCAGCATATTTGAATGACACGCTTGTTGGCGTAATCGCGATCGCATTGTCGATCCTAGTACCGATGATGCCGGGCATGGCGCATCACATGGAGATGATGAAACCGGGCCCAGAAATTCCGCCGGGCTGGAGTTACAATCCATCGAGCTGGCATCAACGCGCGCCGATGATCGCGCTAGCGTTTATCGGATGGCTCGGCTCGCGTTATCTGGCTGCGTTTCAGCTCGGTTACATTCCGCAAGCGTGGGACCCGTTCTTTGGCGATAGCACGATGACGGTGCTGACATCTAAAGTTTCTAAAATGTTTCCGATCTCCGACGCCGGGCTCGGCGCGGCGGCTTACACCATCGAGATGCTGATGGGCTGGATGGGCGGAACGACGCGCTGGCGCACAATGCCGTGGATGGTGACGTTCTTTTTCATTCTCGTGGTGCCGCTCGGCATCGTCAGCATCGTGCTCGTGATTCTGCAACCGCTCGCGGTTGGCCATTGGTGCAGCATTTGTTTGTTCACCGCGCTAGTAATGCTGTTCATGATTCCCTTAACGGTGGACGAAGTCATCGCCATGGGCCAGTTCATGCGCACGAGCATGCGTAAGGGGAAACCGTTCTGGCGCACGTTTTGGGTTGGCGGCACGCTTGATGAAGTGAATAAAGACAAACGCACGCCGAGCTATGGCACGCCGGTTTCAAAGATTATCGGGCCGATGGTCTGGGGAGTAAACCTGCCGTGGAATTTAATCATCAGCGCGGTCCTTGGGATCTGGCTGATGTTCGCGCCGGCTATCTTTGGCACGAGCGGCGCAGCGGCCGACAGCGACCATTTGGTCGGCGCGTTGATTACGACATTTGCAGTAATCGTAACGGCGGAAGTGATTCGCGCCGGCCGGTTCATTAACGTGCTTTTCGGCGCATGGATCATCGCCGCGCCCTGGCTGCTCGGCGGCGCTTCGATTTTTTCGAAGCTGAATGACCTCGCAGTAGGTATCGCCGTGATCTTGCTAAGTCTGCCGCGCGGACCGGTGCGCGAGAGTTATGCTGGATGGGACCGGTTTGTCTTGTGAAAACTGAGCGGGACAAGTTACCCTTTTCAAAATGATGCCCGGAATGATGTGCACTTGGTCGGTCGTCGGCATTCTGCTCATTGTTTTACTGATCGTAGTAATCGCCAAGCTGCTCAGACGAACGGTGCCGTATTCCACAACGCGCGACCACTGCGGTGCGCTCTGAATTATGTTCGCGTGATCGACTGTGCGTGAATCGGCCCTCGATTGTATGGCTCGCTGCGCGCCGTAAAGGTATTGCTCGCACGCTACGCTCCACCTTGACTGTGCTCCCTCCGCCCGGAAAAGAGCGCGTATCGATTCACGCAAAGGATATTCTCGATTGGTATCACCTAGCGGACCGCGATCAAATCAATTGTGCGGCAGAACAAGGAAGCCGTTGCGATCTTCTTTTCGCTCCCGATAGAGTTGCTCTTTCTCTGTGAGAAAAATACGAGCATCTTCGGGATTCATAATTTGGCTCACGCGACGGTGATGCTCCAGTTCTTCGGTCCAGCACGCCTCCCGCTGACGATTGGCTTCTGCGAAGAGCGTTTGAATTTCCGGCGTGATTTTCTTTGTGCGCTCAAAGAGCGTTTCGACGCGTCTGCGCGTTTTCTCCGCCTCGTTTCGCAAAGCCTTGTAGGTTGCGTGGTGCTGTTTCTCCAGCTCCTTAAAGGCCCGGAGTTGGTCATCATTCAGATGATATCTCTGACGGAATTGTCTATCGTGATCGGCTTTGGCGGCGTGATAGTACATGTAAACAAAGCCGCCAAGAACCACTACGATCATGATCAATAACGCTGCGATTTGAACACGGTCTTTGCGCGTGAGTACCACCGGCTCTGCGCTGCCTCTCTTGCCACGACGACGTTTGGGCGGCCGTTGGCGCATGATGCTTTACGTTGCTGATGGCATTCGTAGCAGCCGCAGTGCGTTTGCGACAACGACCAGAGTCGCACCCGTGTCAGCGGCGATTGCCAGCCAGAGACTTGTGTAGCCAAGCAGCGCAAGGACCAGAAAAACCGCTTTCACAGCGAGAGCGAATGCGATGTTGAATTGAATGACGCGTAGCGTGCGGCGCCCGAGCTGAACTGTTTCAGCAATTTTGCTCAGGTCGTCCTTCATCAGGGCGATATCCGCCGTTTCGATCGCGGTGTCCGTGCCGGCCGCGCCCATTGCGATGCCCACGGTGGCGATGGCCATTGCGGGTGCGTCATTGACGCCGTCGCCCACCATGCCGACGCAGCGCTCACGCTTCATGAGGTCTTTAACACGATCCACCTTTTGGTCGGGCAACAGATCGCCTTGCGCTTCGTCAATGCCGGCTTGTCTGGCAATCGCGTCCACCGTGCGCTGATTGTCGCCGCTCAGCATCACAACTTTGCGCACGCCGGCGTCGTGCAGCGCCGCGATCGCGTCCTTCGCGTTTGGACGCACGGCATCGCCCACCGCGATAACGCCGAGCACTTCGCCTTTGCATCCGGGATGCGGCATGTGACCGACGACGACAACGGATTGCGTTTCACTTTCGATTTGCGCCAGCAACCGCTCGATTTCCTCCGAGCAAACTGCCAGCTCGTGCGTGAAGCGATGGTTGCCGACGAAATACTCGTGATCGTCGATCTTACCGGAAGCGCCGCGGCCGCTGTGCGCCTTGTAATTTTCGCTGCGCGTAACATCGACATGCTGTTTGCGCGCGTAGTCCACGACAGCCTGCGCGAGCGGATGCTCGGAATGTGAGTCAATCGCGGCGGCGATGCGCACGATTTCATTTTCCGATGCGGCGTTGGGCGCGTGAACTTTTGTGACCCGAGGCTTGCCTTCAGTGATGGTGCCGGTTTTATCGAGCGCAAGAGCGCGCAGTTTGCCGATCGCTTCCAAGAACGCGCCCCCTTTGATAAGCACGCCCCGGCGAGCCATGGCGGTAAGACCTGAGACAATCGAAACTGGCGTGGAAATCACCAGAGCACACGGACAGGCGATGACCAACAGAACAAGTGCGCGATAAATCCACGTGAACCACGGCGCGTTGAAGAGGAACGGTGGAACCAACAGAACAAGCAGTGCCAGCACGATTACGCTCGGCGTATAATATTTCGCAAAGACATCGACGAACCGCTGTGAAGGCGCTTTCTGCGCTTGCGCTTCTTCGACGAGATGAATGATTTTCGCCAGCGTCGTATCGTTCGAAAGCTTCGTGACGCGCACGTCGAGCGAGCCACCACCGTTGATCGTTCCCGCAAAAACGATGTCGCCTTCTTTCTTTTCGACCGGGACGGATTCACCAGTGATGGGCGCTTGATCCACAACGGATTCACCGTTGATCACTTCGCCGTCGAGAGGGATGCGAGAGCCACTCTTAACCGCAATTACGTCGTTCGGTTTCACCTCCTCCACCGGCACCTCGCGGAACGATTCGCCTTTTTTGATCAGGGCCACCGGCGGCGACAATTTCATCAGCGACGAGATGGCTTTGCGTGCGCGTGCAACGCTAAAACTTTCCAGTAACTCCGAGAGCGCGAAAAGAAACGCGACCGCCGCGCCTTCGGACCATTCGCCAATTGCAGTCGCGCCCGCGACCGCTACGCTCATGAGGACATTCATGTCGAGGGCGAGACGGCGCGCGGCGCGGATCGCTTTCGGCAAGATGAACCAACCACCGCTGACAATTGCTGCGGCAAACAGGCCTATGGCCAGTGGCTCATCTCCTCCTGCGCTCCAGCGAACGATCAGACCGACACCAGTGCACGCGCCCGAAATCAAAACGGAAATGAGGCGTGGCCTTTGCGCCCCTTCGGTCGCTTCACCGCTGTCGGCGCTTGCGAGTGTGGCCTTGAGTCCTGCGGCCGCGATGGCCTGGATTAACGCTTGCGGTGTTACACTCTCGTCGTGCGAAATTGTTGCGTTTCCAGCGAGCAAATTGGCTCGGACTTCGCGCACTCCGCTCAATGGTTTCAGCGCACGCTGAACGGTAGCCACTTCCTCCGCACAATCCATTCCCACCACTGTGAGCGTCGTCTCACGCTCCGCGCGATCACCAACCGTCGGATTAAGCTGGGCCATTCCTATTTTCATGTTTGCTCCGAGGTGGAGCATGGGTTTGCCAGAAGACGCGCGTAACGTACTGCGGACCGAAGATAGGTGAGTGATAACGAATGGAGACTCGCGTGCCGACGCGCAGCGCGTCTGGACTTGTAAAGTCGCTGTCGCGGACCAATTGCGTCCATTTGGCGTCCCAGGCAAAGACAATTGGCTTTGACTCGCCCGCAGGAAGTAGCGTCAACGTCTTAGCGGTAATCTGCTGCACTACGCCTGACATTTCGCGACTCATTGGAGGCATTGCCTGAATTGACGGTGCAAGGCCTAATGTAAGAATCAGGAAAGCGAGCGCGGTCGTTAAAATCGAGCGCCGAACAAGCCTGTCGCCGTTCCTATTCATGGTCGAAAACGAGAGCTGCATGGTTAAGAATTTGTCAGCTATTCCCGTTGCTTTCTCGGAAGAAGAATCAGTTGCTTCAGCATGGGATTTCTGAAGGAGATTCGCTTGTAGGAAACGAAGACGTTTTCTCCGGCCTTCATCTTCGCAGGATTGATCCGTCGATCATGACGACGAAACTCGGTTTCGTTGTTCCAATCCAAGATCAAAGGCTTTTCCTGCTTACCGGCTTTGAAGACGATTGTTTGGGTGTCGAGGTCAACCGCCAGAATCACGCCTTCCGCGCGTTCGGGCTGCGGCAGTCGCGCGTCAGCTTGGAGAGTAGTGAAAACGAATAACGCGATCGTCGCCAGGGTAAACCGTGATCGGTGCATGTTAACGTTTTCGCTCGATGCGGTAACTGGCGTTACCCGCGAATTTGTGTGGATGCTGCTGTTCGGTAGACCACGGTCCTTTCTCCAGCCAGCGTGCGGCTCGTGTGCGTTGTCCGATATCGAAGTAACGGGTGTCAGCGTGAAAACCGCGCACCAGAACGCGCGCCCATTTGTAGGCTCGTCTCTCACCGACGACTGCCACGTGCCGCAGCTTGATTGCATTTTCTGCCGCTACAAAGGCGCCTTTCCAAACAACGCCGACGCTCACCCGTCGAAATGACGGGTCCAGCTCACAGAGCAAATCGACCGCGCCCTGCTTCGCGATTTTATCACTAATGAGTGCGCAGATTTCCTTGTATTCGCGGGCTGTAACCTTTCGCGAGATTTGCAGGCGCACCAGATTGGGTTTCGTTTCTGAAAGTTGTGAATACATGTCCAATCACTTCAAAAAAACGCAGCGCCTCATGTGATTCGTAAATTCCTAAGTGCCATACAACTGCGTTGTCAGCGGAGGTTCGGGCAGTGGATGCGGTGCGCGACGCGCCTTGCGCTCAAACACGTTGTAGAGCGTGGGCAGGATGAAAAGCGTGAGCAACGTAGAGCTGATGAGCCCGCCAATCACGACCGCGGCCAGTGGTTTTTGAATTTCGCTGCCCGGACCCGTGGCAAAAAGCATCGGGATTAAACCAAGTGCGGCGACACTCGCGGTAATTAAAACAGGCCGCAGACGCAACACGGCCCCTTTCACAACCGCAAGCTCGACGTTCGTTCCTTCACGCCGCAGTTCATTGAAGTAACTGACCATGACCACACCGTTGAGTACGGCCACGCCGAAGAGCGCGATGAAGCCAACGCTGGCGCTCACGCTAAGATTAAATCGCCCGATGATGAGCGCGAGAATTCCGCCAATCAGCGCGAAAGGAATGTTCATGATGATGAGCAGCGCCTGCTTCACGGAATTGAATGAGCTGAAGAGCAACAGGAAGATCGATGCGATCGTGATCGGCACGACGATAGAAAAACGCTTCATGGCGCGCTGCTGATTTTCGAATTGGCCGCCCCATGTCATGACATAGCCAGGCGGCAACTTCACAGCGTTGTCGATCTTCTGCTTGGCTTCGTGCACGAAACTGCCGATATCACGTCCGGTCACATTGCATTGAATAACGATGCGGCGTTGCGCCATCTCGCGGCTGATCTGCGCCGGGCCTTCGCTCACTTCCACTTTGGCGAGTTGGCCAAGCGGAATGAGCGCGCCGCTTGGCGATGGAATGAGTATTTCGCGGATTGGTTCGACATCGTTGCGTGCAGCTTCGGGAAAGCGCACAGCAAGCCCGAAGACTTTCATTCCGTCATAGACTTTGCTCGCTTCCTTACCGCCGATTGCCGTCTCTATGACCTCGTGGATGTCGGCAACGTTAATGCCGTAGCGCGCAATCTTCTCGCGATCGACTTCGATTTGCAGATACGCCAGTCCGCTCACTTTCTCGACGTTCACGTCGGTGGCGCCGCGTACCTTCGAAAGTACGCGTGCGACCGCATCAGCTTTCTCTTTTAATACCTTGAGATCGTCACCGAAGATTTTGATTCCGATCGCGGATTTGACTCCGCTCACGAGTTCATCAACTCGCAGGGCGATTGGCTGCGTAAAGTTCCCGGTCACGCCGGGCAGATCGCCGAAGGCGGCGCGCATTTTTGACACGAGTTCTTCTTTGGTTTTGGCGCTGGTCCATTCCGACTGAGGGCGCAATGTCAGCATCACGTCAGTGGACTCGATGCCCATGGGATCGGTTGCGATGTCGGCCCGCCCCGTCTTCGATACTGCATCGATTACTTCGGGAAAGCGTTTGAAGATGCGTTGAGCGCGCGTCTGTAAGTTAGCGGCTTGCTGGAGCGAAATACTCGGCAGCGACCGCGCTTCGATAGCAACCGCGCCTTCATCAAGAGAAGGCAGAAACTCCGTGCCGATTAAGGGTACGAGCAGAAACGCAGCGATCAGCGCGATAACCGCTGGCAGCACGACGCGCCCAGGACGGCGGATACATGGCTTCAGCGCAACAAGATAAACGTGCTTTAGCCAGCGAATGTGAATGGGATCATGCTCATGCGGCGTTTGCTTGAGAAAGAAAGTGCAAAGTGTCGGCACGAGCGTAAGGGAAAGGACGAGCGAGCCAAGCAGCGCGAACGAAATGGTGAACGCGAGCGGGCTAAACATTTTTCCTTCGAATCCCTGGAGTGTGAAGAGCGGCAGAAAAACGATTATGATGATGGCAATGCCGAAGACGATTGGCCGCCCGACTTCCTTGGCGGCGTAGAGAACCGTTTCGACCTTGCCCACGTGCCGGTGATGGAGCTTAGCGGGATCGGGTTTCTCTGTGAGGTGTCGATGAATATTTTCCACCATCACCACCGCGCCGTCCACCATCATGCCGATGCCGATTGCCAGCCCGCCTAACGACATCAGGTTGGCGCTCAGGCCATACCAGCGCATCATGATGAAAGCGAAGAGCGCGGAAAGCGGCAGGACGAGCGTCACAATGATTGCGCTGCGCAAGTCGGCGAGCAAAACGACGAGAACGATCAGCACCAAGATTGCGCCTTCCTGGAGTGCAGACGTGACGGTGTGAATGGCCTTCCGGACGAGATCGGTCCGATCGTAGAACGGAACCAGCTCGACGCCTTTGGGCAATGCTTTCTGAATTTCCGGTAACTTCTCCTTTACTGCGTTTACCACGTCGCGGCCGCTGGCTCCTTTGAGCATCAGCACAATGGCGCTAACCACTTCGCCCTGGCCGTTCATCGTGACCGCGCCTTGTCTCAACTCCGCCCCAATCTTTACCTCGGCGACATCGCGCACGTAGATCGGCGTGTGCTCGTGGACGGCGACGATGATGTTGCCGATGTCCTGCGTGTTTTTTACCAGACCCAGCCCGCGCACAACGTATTGCTCGGACTGATGCTCGATGAAGTTACCGCTCGCGTTTGAATTGTTCTTCGCGAGTGCCTCAAAGACTTGTTGAAGGCTCACACGAAACGACGTCAGCCGCTCGGGTTTGACGATGACCTGAAATTGTTTTACCAGCCCGCCGAACGAGTTCACATCCGCGACGCCCGGGACCGCTCGGAGCAGAGGGCGCACAATGTAATCCTGGATTGTGCGCAGTTCCGTCGCGTCGTATTTTGGATCCTTGCTGATTAGGATGTATTGAAAGACTTCTCCCAATCCGGTGGTAATCGGACCAAGCTCAACATCGACGCCAGCCGGTAAGTTCTCGCGAGCACTGGCTAACCGTTCGGAAACAAGCTGGCGCGCGAAGTAATCATTCACGCCGTCTTCAAAAACGATCGTGATCGCGGCAAGCCCGATCTTTGAAACCGAGCGAATCTCGGTCAGACGCGGCAGACCGCCCATCTGAATTTCAATCGGACGCGTGACCAGTTTCTCGACTTCCGGTGGCGACATTCCGCCGGCCTTAGCGAGAACTTGCACCTGCACGTTAGTAACATCGGGAAACGCATCGATCGGGATGCGCTGCCACGCCAGGGTGCCAAAGCCTGTAAGAATTACTGCCGCAAGAATGACGAGCATCCTTTGCCGGACCGAGAAATTCAGGATCGCGTTGATCATGCCTACTCCTCCTCGAGCTCACCTTTGAGCATTTCCGATTTGAGAATGAAGCTGCCCTCGGTCACGAGCTTCTCCCCGACCTTCAATCCTTCGGTGACTTGCGCTCGCCCATGCGGCTCAATTCCCAACTTCACCACACGCTTTTGAAATTTATTTCCACCAAGATCGACAAATACGATCTGGTTCTCTTCGTCCGTTTGAAGCGCTGTATCGGGAATCACAATCGTATCCCGTAAAATTGTTGTCGTGATTTCTACATCGGCGAACATTCCCGGCTTCAGTCGTCCATCGGAGTTGTTGACTTCAATGCGCACTTCCAACGTGCGCGATTGTGCTTCAACTTGATTGCCGGTTCGCACGACTTTCCCGCGGAATGTTTCGCCGGGGTACGCCAGCACCGAGAAGCTGGCGTCCTGTCCAACCTTCACGGCGCCAATGTCACGTTCCTTTACTTCTGCGATAACCCACAGATCAGTCGGATCGCTGATCGTGTAGATTTCCTTGTCTTTACTGACAAGTTCGCCCGGTGCGCTTTTGCGATCGATAATCACACCGTCAATCGGCGCTTTCAGTTCAAGCGGTTTGCCTAACAACTCCGGCGTTTGCACAAGACAGAGCACTTCGCCCGCCTTTACCCTGTCGTTGAGGTCGACGTTTAATTTTATCAATCGTCCTTCCAGCGTGCTCGCAATCTTCGCGGTCCTGTTGAGGTTTTCACTCACGCGGCCTGGCGCTTTCAACGTGGTCTCGATGCTTCCCAGCTCTACCGGCTCGGTTTTGATTTCGGCATGTTGGAGCTGTTCTTTGGTTAAAGTGACGACGTTTGCTTCGTGCTTCTTCGCTTCTGACTCCTCGCTCGCTTCCTTCTTGCCGCAGCCTGCAAGTAACGTCGCAGCGAAGACAACGTTCATCGCCCGAGTGATTATCGATCTTACGCTTGTTCGCATAAATCAGGGCTTCAATTCGAGAGGAACACCAACAGCCGATTCAAGGTCAGCGCGGCTTTCGGCAACTTTTGAGAGCGCTTCGTAATAATCTGTCAGCGCATCGAAATAAGTGCGTTTGGCGTCGAGATAGATAATGAGCGTAGTCGCGTTCTGCGCGTAACCCTGCTCGGCCTGGGCGACGAAATCTTTGAGCTTTTGCAGAAACTCCGGCGAATAAAGTGCCAGCTGATCTCGCGCGACCTCGAGCTTCGCCGCTGCTTTGGTGACGCCGCCGGTAATTTCCAGTCGCAACTTCTCGATCTCAGCGAGCGCTTTTTGCTGCTCGGCGTTTGCCGTTAGGATTTCGCCCTTTGCCTGATTCCAAAGTGGAAGCGCGACAGTTGCACGCAAAGCATAAGTGCGCTCACCCGCGTTCGAACTATATTCAATGGCTGGACCAATGGCGAAATCCGGCCGCCGGCCGAACCTCGTCTTGCGCAGATTCAAACCGGCGAGATTCGCCTGCAATTCCTGCGTCCGCAGACTTGGGTTCCGCGCCATCGCCAGCGCGACATAGCTTTCGGCTATGCCTTTTGGGGCGGCACCTTCGAGCGTTCCGGTCGGATGCGACGGAGAAGACGATGCACGTCCTAAAAGCGTATTCAATTCGACGCGCGCGGTTGCTACGTTCCCCTCTGCCGCCCGCGCCAATTTGCGCGCGTTGATCAAGTCCGCCTGGCCCTTGACCGTTTCGAAATCCGAAGCAAAACCCGCTTGAGCGCGCTTCACCGCTGCGTCGTAAAACGTCTGCGCAGACTGAATCTGGTCTTGGCGCAGCTTAACGATTTTCTCGGCAGCCAGATACTCGTAAAATGCCTTCCGCACTGCGGTCGCCAGCTGAAACCGAAAACCTTCCAGCGCTAGTTTGCTGATCTCGACATTGCGCTGCGCGATAGCAATCAGCAGCTGGCGCTTTCCCGGAAAAAGAAAAAGCTGATTTAGCTCGAACGTCGCGTTGAAGCCGGGTTTGGGCGGGCCGTTGGTGGCGGCATTCTCGCGCACGCCTGGTCCAACGCTCAATTCGGGATTCTGCCACGTCTTCGCTGTGGTGACTCCGCCTTGGGCGGCCGTGACACTCGCCTCCAAAACACGAAACTCGGGATTATTGCGAAATGCCTCCTGCGTCAGTTGCGACAACGTTTCGGCATGAGCAGCCAACGCGCTTGCCATGACACTAGCAGCAAGGATGAATTTAAAGTTGTGATGGAACATTAGTTTGGAAATAGAAGACCTGATGGGGTGACAACGGCGCGACATAGCGCGCGTCCGACCAAGAACCCGAGTTCGACGAGAAAATCGTGTCGTCAGGACACGAGGGTGCTACTCGGGCAAGCTAGCTAAGCTGAGGCGGATGATCGATTGCAACCGGCAAGGTGCTTACCGCCTGAAGTGTGTCCAAGAGTGAAAAATCGATGGGCGAAAGCTTGAGGGCCGACAAAGGTTCTGCCGCGGCGAACAACACCGCACCAGAATGTACCGTACAAAGACATACTGTGCATGGGCTTTGTTTCGACGTCTGCGATGTCTGCTCGCATGGATGGCCTCGCATATCCACAACCGCATCCGCAACGATGTCGCCAGTAAAAGCAAACAGCGACACTGACGCGATCAGCAAAAATACGCGCGGGACGCGGAAGATTGTCATCGGATTGACCTCATACCGTGCGGAATAGCAGGTGTCAAACCGCGCGTCGCATCTCGCCACGGGGCGGTTTCTTCAATGCGAACTGTGGTTCCAAGAGTGATAAAACCGCGCGGCTTGCGGGTGATTCGCTTGTCTGCAACTTTGCATTCAGGAGGATCACATCATGAAGAAATGGTTTTTCGACGCAGATTATCTACAGGCGTGTAATTGCGATTATGGATGTCCCTGCGAATTCGCCGCGCCGCCGACACCGGGCTATTGCCAGGGCGTCGGTGTTTGGAAGATCAACAAGGGCAAATATGGCGATCTCTCACTCGACGGCACCGGCCTGGCTTTCGCGGCGAAATGGCCGGGAGCAATTCATGAAGGCAACGGCACCGTCTGCCTGTTCGTCGATGAAAAAGCTTCGACCGCGCAAAGAGAGGCGTTGCTTGAAATCGGTTCAGGAAAAGCCGGTGGTCTGCCGTTCGAAATATTAGCAACGACGTTCAGCACGCTGCTCGAACCGCAATTCGTCCCATTTGACATCAAGATCGATGGCCTTCAAAGCACTGCCCGCCTCGGCGATAACTTTCGGATCGCGCTCGAACCAATCAAAAATCCGGTCACCGGAAACGCTGAGCAGGTGACGGTGAATCATGGAACTGGATTCATTTTCAAAACGGCCGAGTGCGCATCCGCGCGGGAGGGATCTGTTGACGTCGACCAAATGAAGTTCAGCTATCCGAACAAAGCCGGCTTCGTCGCGCAAATCCATTACGGCAACTGACAAGATCGACATGAGCGCAGTGGAAACAGTGCTGCGTCGCGATCGATTGATCGTCGGGACCGGGCTCGCTTTCATCGCGATGGCCGCCTGGCTTTACATGATTTACGAAGCGCGCCGGATGAACATGACGGGCGTGTGCGAATGCATGCGAATGAAGATGGGCGGCCCCGAACTTTCCGACTGGTCCGCAGCTACGCTACCGCCGCTCTTCTTAATGTGGTCGGAAATGATGGTGGCAATGATGTTGCCCAGCGCGATGCCAATGATTCTGACTTTCGCGTCGGTTGCGCGCAATCGCCAAAAACAGCGACGACCCTATGTCCCAGTCGCAGTTTTCGTTTCGGGCTACATCACGATCTGGTGCGCCTTCAGTCTCGTTGCTGCTCTTAGCCAATGGCTGCTGCATCGACACGCTTTACTTTCAACTTCGATGGGCAGCACGAGCGCAATCCTCGGCGGCATTCTTCTCCTCGCGGCCGGCGCGTTTCAATTCACGCCGCTAAAAAATAGTTGCCTCACCCATTGTCGCGGCCCAATGGAATTCATTATGACTCGCTGGCGCGGCGGTTGGCGCGGTGCATTCGCGATGGGGCTTGAGCATGGCGCGTTTTGCACCGGTTGTTGCTGGGCCTTGATGATCCTTCTTTTCGTTGCGGGCGTGATGAACCTCCTTTGGATCGCCGCGCTCACCATTCTCGTTTGCTTGGAGAAAGTGCTGCCTTGTCGCAATCTCGTCAGTGTCGGAACGGGCCTGCTGCTCACTGCTTGGGGCGTCTGTCTGCTGGCCCGACACTTCTTCGAATTAGCCGCGTAACATCCATTCCTGCCAGCGCTCGTTGCCGGCGAAGATTGGCAGTGAGTCCGAAACGGGTAGGCTTTTCACGAGGGAAAATTTTTTCTGAACAATTCACGTACCTTCTCCAGACTTAACGGATAAGGCGGAGGATCATGTTCCTCACCATAAAGGAAAATGCCTACGAGTTTTCCGCCCGGCCGAAGCAGCTGCGTCATGCGCTCGACGTAAGCTGGCCACAAATCTGGCGGCAGCGCGCACAGAAACGTCCGTTCGTAGATCACGTCGAAATACCGCGAACCGAAATCATGCGTGAAAAAGTCGCCGTGTATGACGCGGCTCGCGAGTCCGCCGAGACTGGCTCGCGCCCGTTCCGTCGCGACAGGCGAGAAATCGATCGCGGTTACTTTCCAACCGGCCTCGTGGAATGCGCGCACTTCGTAACCCGTTCCGCATCCCGGAATCAGGACGCTTCCAGGCTGTGAAGTTTTAAGGAATGCTTTCAATTCCGCGGGCACGCCATGAAAATCCCACGGCGTCTCACCCGCCGTGTAGCGCACATCCCAAAACTCAGGAGGGCTGCTGTCGTTCGAGTCCGTTCGCTGTTCGCCCATACGTTCGTTTTTTGCTCGCATCAATGCCTTAATTGCGATCAAACTAAGACCGATGACAAAGTATCCGAAAATTTTGCTTTCAATTGTGCTCGCCGCGATGTGTACGGTCTCTTTTGCAGCGGACAAACCAAATTGCAAAAAGAGCGGCAAAAACTGCCCGATGAACGATAACAAGGACTGCAATTGCGTTGTAGAAAAATGCGGCTGCGCCAAGAGGGAGCATCCAGGCAACAAGCGTAGTAAGTGAGACGTTCCTAGTCACTCCTAGCACAAGCGAGAGCAAGGAATTAGGAAAAGTACTTTGCAGCTGAGCACCATTTGCACGGCGTGCTTCATTTCACGATTCCGAACGGTGCGATTGCGGTCAATCGACCTTCCGTTCTGTGAACGCCGGCAGCTTTCCGAAAAGGAACTGGAACGGGATCGGGCTGCGCGCAGCCCACGCGTTCTCGTTGTGTTTTGCTTCGGGAAACGCGAGGTAAAATAATTCTGACCCGGGCCGGTACCCTTTCCAGATCAGCCGGTCTCTCATGCTGCGCGTGGCTTCGTAGTTGTCCCCCGGCCAGCCGCTGTCAAGATAGATCCTGATGTTTCTCTTCGGCTCAGCGAAGACACGCTCAAGCAGATTGTCCCGAAGCGTGAACGTGCTTGAGAGGCACGCGACCTTGCCGAAGACTTCGGGCCACTGCCACCCAAGATAAAAGGAAACTACACCGCCGAGGGATGAGCCCATCACCGCCGTGTCAGACGGGCCTGCGAGTATGCGGTATTTCGCGTCGATCAGTGGTTTGAGCGTTTCAACCAGGAAGAGCCCGTACTCCTCGTAGCCGGGCAACGTGTATTCGCGTTCGCGCTGATTGGGATGGATTCCGACGACGATCGCCTCCTCAATTGCGCTCATCTGATCGAGCACAGTGAGGACTTCGTCGGCCCTCCAGGGATTACCGAAAAACGCTTCCTCCTTTAAGAATAGGTTCTGCCCGTCGTGCATGTAGAGGACGGGATATCTCTTGAGAGTGTTCTCATAATAGCCGGGAGGCAGAAACACGCGGAACCTATGTTCACCAGCTATGGCACTGGTGAGTGGAGACAATTCGCAGACGCCGCAGACGCTGCAGTGTGTATCGTCGAGAAAGTACGGATAGATGTCGACAGGCGTACTAGATGTCGCGACCGCCAGAAAATTCGCCCCACGCGACCAATGCATCGTATCCGCTTGGAGCAGGACCGGCTTAAAATAGAAGAATGGCCCCTCTGTCTCGACTGAAAACTCCGACATGCAGCCGTCCTCGCTTACGGACCGCGCCGGAAGATCAGTGTCCCAATCTGCCTCTGTTCGAAGCACGATTCTCCCGTTGTTCGTCGGGTAGATGACGCGAATTATTTGTTTATTGACCTGCATGCTGTTCTTTCATTACGATCACACGCGAGATGGTTTTGCGGCCAAAATTCGCGAGCGATCTCTTTACGATTGGCGCTAATATTTGTCTTGGTCCGGCAGGCGATCCGCTCGTGGACCTTCGCGGCGCCAAGGCAATTTTCCTTCGATCTCTAGTTGCAGTGACAGACTAAGGAATGTGCGGATGAGAACGATCAATCCCAGGACGAGGACGTTTTGCATTGTAGGCGCCACCACGACGGTGCGAATGATGTCGCCGGCAATGAGGAACTCGAGGCCCAGCAAAATTGCCCTTCCCACATCCTGCCGGTAAGCGCGGTAATATTCACCGCTGCCTCCGGTGCGAGGAACTAGGAGTCGAGCCGTTGCAAAGACTGCGCCTCCAACAACGATAAGCACGCCAGCGGCATCAACCACGGTCCCGACGATTTCTACAATCTCTCGAAAACGTTCCATGACCTGTGCGACGCCTTTTTTAGTGATGCTTGTAGTAGCCCACGCCTTTGATGTCGTTCCAGGAAGTCGTCTGGTGGCAGCGATAACACTGATTCACCTGAACTGGGCCGCAGCATTCGGCTACCCGCCAATCTTCTTGTTTGGCCACCGTCTTCGAGACCATGTTGAAGTGCTCCATGTAATGGCTCGGCGGGGCCTGGTGACATTGAGCGCATGATTGTGATGCGGCGGAGGGATGGCGAAATTCAGAGATCGTCCACGCGGTCGTGTTATGGCACGCGGCGCAATCGGTTCCGAAGAAACCGAGATGCCGGTCTTTGGTTTGGTGGCAGGCGGCGCAGTTGAGCACCGCTTCTTCCGGTCGCAGATGGACGTGTGCCGATTGTTGCGGCATGGAGTGGGTTTCTTCGAGCCAGCGTTTGATCGCCGGCACGTCCACACCGCCTTGCTGCGGCTGACGTTCGAGTTCCTTGAAGCCTATACGCGCCAGGGCCACGTGATCCATTTTCGCCGTGCGCGCGACAGGCCCCTGGTGTTCCAGATGGCAGGCCGTGCACGTAGTGATGTTGGCGTGAAAGGCAGTCGGCTGCCGTTGTAGGATCGCTTCGTTGTTGGCATGGCAGACAATGCAGTTCTGCGCCGCAACACCCTTGACCGGCGTGTGGCAGGCGGCGCAGTTATTTTCGAGAAAGGCATGCGCTTGCGACAAGTCGCCGGGAATGACCGTGTGCTGCCAGGAGGCGGGCGAGAGGATCGCGTGGATTGTTCTTTCCCGATGACGAGAGGAAAACGCAAAGAATGCGGACGCGAGGAGCGCAAAAGTAAAAGCCGCAAGGCAGAATGCCTTCCGTAGCGTCATGAAAGCCACCTCAGTCCGAAATGGATTCCTGCCCAGATGTGAAGGGCGAGCAGGACGTAAAGGAGCACGGAGAGAACGATGTGCACCTTCAAAGCTCGGCTGAACCAGCGCTTGAAGACCTCGTCCGTGCGCACAGCGTACTCCAAGTCCGCGACGGATTCGGCGAGGCGGATGACTTCACCGGCCAGGCCGCTAGGTGCGAGCTCGATGCCGAACGACGCGAGGCCGGTCACCAAGAGTGAGGCTTTCGGGAGCGCTCTCGCTTCCGGCGGGGAATTCTCGAGCACGCCCCACGCATGATCCAGATCGCCCCTCGCCGTCTGCAACAGGAGCAACTTATCTTTGACGTCATGCGTGACGAAGGTGAGCAGATAACGCACAGCAAACCCACTCACCACGACGAGCAGCATTACCCCCGTGAGCGTGATCCCGAGCCAGCTGTCGAATTTGTGGCCCGTATGAATGATCGCGAGCAAAGGGCCGAGGATGCCGGAATAGACGTGCAGCGTAAGCAACGACTGCAACGAGACGCGCGCCGTGATTCGGCTGCGGACAAACGGGATACGCTTTGCGATTACATATGCGAGCGGGAGGAGCATGAGCACGGCCCCGGCGATCCCAAACGCAGCCCCGACTCCGCTGCCCGCAAAACGCGGCGAGCGATGGACGAAGAAGCCGAGCCACGCCACGAGCAAGAGGCAGACACCGCCGCTGACGATGATGCCTTCACGCTCCTTCATCGTTAGGCCTCTACGACCACGTCAGTGATTGGCTTTGCCTGGCAGGCGAGAATAATGCCATTGGCTTTGTCATCCTCATCGAGCGCGTCCTGCACCGCCATCTCCACTTCGCCGGAGGTCATCTTAATTTTGCACACGCCGCAGGTGCCCACGCGGCAGGAGAAATCGATTCCGATGCCGAGCTCCTCTGAGAGTTCTAGGATGCTCTGCTGCGGCGGGCTATCTCCCTTCTCTAGATCCAGGCGAATTTTGGCCGCCTTGTTGCTCTTCGCGAATGTGACCAGCGGCCCCGTCGCGGGCGCAAGCGGCTTCGCAGTGATCGTTGGCGGTGACGGCGGAGGCCTCGGTGTGCCGAATTTCTCGGTCTTCACCTGCTCGGGAGGAACTTCCAGTTCAGCCAACAGCGCCTCGGTCGCGTCCATCATCGCTGGTGGCCCGCAGATGTGGATTCTACGCGAAGCAATATCGGGTACGATCTGCGTAAGCCATTCTTTCGTGATGCGCTCGCGATGCCCCTGCCAGTCTGTTCCTTCCGCTTTCGACACGGTGATCTCAAGGTGCAGCTTCGGGTTGCGCTGCTCCAGCGCGGCGAGTTCGTTCTTGAAAATGAAGTCAGTCGGGGTGCGGCACGTATGAATAAAGAAAATTTCTCCGGACCATAACCGTTCCGTGAGATAACGAGCGATGCTCATCATCGGCGTGATGCCCACGCCGCCGGAGATGAGCACAATGCTGTCGGCCTCAGCGCCGGTGAAAGTAAATTTCCCCATCGGACCGCCCGCTTCGATTGTGTCGCCGCTTTTAAGCAGATCATCGATGTGACGGGAGACCGCTCCTCGCGGCTCACGCCGCACGGTTAAATCGAGATATTCGAGCTCCGTGGGAGAGGACGAGATGGAGTAGGACCGGTTCATTCGCGCGCCGCCGATCCAGAACGACACGTTCAGGAACTGGCCGGGCACAAAGGTGAATGGAAGAAGGCCGCCATTGTTCGATGGCAGCAGGCGAATCGTTTTCACGCTCGGCGTTTCCGGGGTGACGTTGCCCACGCGAAGCTGTCCCTGCCAATTCGACGTCAGCACCGCTTGTCCCCTTCTGTTCGAAACGGCTGATGACTGCGCCGCTTTTTCCGCGCTCGTTCCAGCCAGGGTGGCAGGCGGGCTGCCTCCGGGTGGCGATGATCCTCCGCCCGGTGGCGGTTTATTGCCCGAAGGTCCACCTACTGGAGGCGGACTCTTTCCCAAAAGCGGCGGTGCTGATCCCGGCGGCGGCGGCCCTTTTCCGCCCTCGATCCGGCCAAAGAGCGCCGCAGCGCGCCGCATCTTGAAGAAATAGAGCACGAGCATGGCGAGCGCGAAGCCCACCAGCAGCACCATCGTGAAGATGTGAAACAGACTGACGCGCTGATGCGACGCCGGCGCAGCGCCTAACGACAGGTTCATCTCGCGTTTGAACCAGGCGAGCGCGACCTCGCGCGGCGCTCGACCTTCCGCGAGCGCGCGATGCGCAGCCAGGCCGCTGTCGTAACGCGCCATGCCTTCATGCAGGCGTGCGGTCGCATCCTGCATCGCCTTTAGATCGTTCGCGGCGGTCGCGCTTTGCAGAGCACCTAACGACTCGGACATCAAACTCGCGCCAGACTGCATCCGCTCATGGGCGGCGCGTTCCACTTCGGCGCGTTTCTCTGGCGAAAGCTCCGGCAGCGACATCAACTCCGGATAAAACTCCTTCTTTTTGGGCACGCCCATCTCCTTCATCATCTCGCCCATGCCTTCCATCATTCCGCCGCCGGGCTTGGCGCCAGGTGAAGCGCCCATTGCACCAGGAGACGCGCCGGGACTCGTCGCCTGATTCGGATGATGGCTGGCGTGTTCCTCGGGCGGCATTTGGCCGTAAAGCGCCTGTGACCTAACGAACAGCGCAAATGCGCCGATCAGCGAAAGGGCAACGGTTGCGCGCATCGCTCAAGTCATTTACCACCAAAGCTGCAAGCCCGCGACAAATGCGATCGTGTCCGCAGTCTCGCCTTCGCTGCGAGCTATCTGGGCCGTTTCGCCAAAGCTGCGCAACCACGAGATGCCGATGTAAGGAGCGATTTCACGCCGGATTTCGTAGCGCAGGCGCAGGCCGAGATCGAGTTCCGTCACTCCGCTTCCGGTGCTGAATCTTTTGTCGCCTTGAATTGAAACTTCGCCTTGGAAACGCGGCTGCAACACGATGTGCTGAGTCAGCAAAAGATCGACACTTGCTGTCAGCTCGGCGGAAACTTCGCCGTGATCGCTAATGTAAAGCGCCGGCTCGAAGTCGAACAAGAACGGCGTCAGTCCTTGAAATCCGATTACGGCATAGGTGCGGCCATTGTTGCCGAGGCCGCCGTTACCCAAATTTGATTTGCCGCGCACGCCGATTTGGAAATCCCAAAACGGCGCGATGAGCCGGCCGTAGAGTAATTGGAGGTCGCCTTCGCCGCGATAGCCGTCGGAAAGTCTCTGCCGGCCTTCCGTTTTTAACCAGAGTCGATTCCAATCGCCGCCGAACCAGCCCACGAAGTCCCACACGAACATGGCCGGCCCGGAGCTGTTGTAACGATATTCGAGCAGATCGAAAATAGAGAAACTATTGAATGGGCTGTCATCGACCGGCGGAGGCAGGGTGTTAATATATTGCTGAAGCTGGGCGCGCGATGGCGGGGAGCCGGGCGCATCCTGCGCGTCGGCATTAATCGACGACATCATCAGCACTGTGGCGGTGATGACGATTCCTGAAAAGAAACGCCGAGCTTTCATTAAAGGCTACGCTCCATTCGGCGTGACGGAGAACACGCGCAGCATGCCCATCTCCATGTGGTAAAGGATGTGGCAGTGGAATGCCCACGCACCGGGCGCATCAGCGGTGACGTCCACGGAAAGTTTCTCGCCCGGCTTGAGACCAATTGTGTGCTTGAGCGGATTATGCCCGCCGTGGCCGTTGACGAGTTGCATCCACATGCCATGCAAATGCAGCGGGTGTTCCATCATGGTGTCATTGACGAAGGTGAGCCGGACGCGCTCACCGAGCACAAGCGGAATTGGTTCGGGCGCTTCGGAAAACTTTTTGCCGTCGAACGACCACATGTAACGGTCCATGTTGCCGGTGGCGTGCAGCTCGATTTCGCGCTGCGGCGGGCGCGAATCGTAGCCGGGCTTGAGCCCGCGCAGATCGCTGTAAGCCAGCACGCGCCACGGCATTTCCTCCAGGCCGTCGCCCGGCTCATTTAGCCGGTTTTTCGGCGACTTCGCCACGACTTGATTCTCGGGGCCGTGCTTGTCCGGCCCATGCATTCCGTCCGGCTGCACCAGGCCCGCTTCGGTTCCGCCGGGCGCGGGAATTGTCGGAATGTTCGCCGGCGGCGTCTCGCTCGGCGAGCGCGCAGTGCCGTGCGACATGCCCGGCATTCTTTGTGCGTTCATTTCGTTCATTCCCGCCATGCCGGCGTGTTTCTGCGGGGGTGGAGGACCCATCGCCATTCCACCATGCGATCCCACTGCGCCAGACATTCGTTTCATTTCGCCAGTGCTGCTGCCGCTGGGCATTCCCGCCATGTCCGCCATGCCCATGTCGGCCATCGTGCGCAACGGCCGTTTGCGCCGTTCTGGAATGGCGGCGCTCATACCGGCGCGCGGCGCGAGTGTCCCGCGCGCATAGCCGCTGCGATCAATTGTCTCGGCAAAAATCGTGTATGCGCGATCCGCCTGCGGGTGCACGATCACGTCGAACGTCTCCGCAATCGCGATGCGCATTTCGTCCACCGTCACCGGCTTGACGTATTGACCATCGGCCGCCACCACGGTCATCGGCAGTCCGGGTATGCGCACATCGAAAAAGGTCGCGGCGCCCGCATTAATGAAACGCAGCCGCACCCGCTCGTCCGGCTTGAAAATGCCGGTCCAGTTCGTTCCGGGCGCGAGGCCATTCATCAAGTAGGTGTAATGATGCCCGGTCACGTCCGAGATGTCGGTCGGGTCCATGCGCATGAGGCCCCATTCCTTGCGCGCGGCGATGGCGGCCCCGAGGCCGTCGTTGCTGACATTACGAAAGAAATCGCCGACGGTGCGTCGCTGAAAATTAGAGTAATTGCTTTGCTTTTTTAGTTTCGATAGCAGCAGCTCAGGATCGACAAACGTCCAATCGCTCAGCATCACGACATATTCGCGGTCGTAGCCAAACGGCTCGTCGCCGGGCGGATCAATAATGAGCGGCCCGGCGTGACCTGTTTGTTCCTGAAGCCCGCTGTGGCTGTGATACCAGTAGGTGCCGTGCTGTTTGAGCCGGAAGCGATAGGTGAAAGTCTCGCCGGGCGCGATGCCGGCGAACGATACGCCCGGCACACCATCCATTTTCATCGGCACGATCACGCCGTGCCAGTGAATCGAAGTGGCTTTCCTTAGCCGGTTGCTTACTCGAATCACCACCTGTTCGCCTTCGCGGAAACGGAGCAGTGGACCTGGATAAGTGCCGTTGATTAGTGTGCCGGTAGCTGCGCGTCCACCCACGTCAAGCGCCCGCTCCGCGATTTCCAAGTCAACCGCCGGTCCAAGTCCCCTGAGGCGTTGTCCGCTGCGCGCGTAAGCCGGCGTGAAGCGACCCAGCGCGGCAAATAATCCCGCCCCCGCTGCGCAGCGGATAAAACGGCGCCGCGTAAGATGAGTCATCGTTGGTTCTGTTTGGCGGTCAGCTCACTTCGAGCACGCGATTCATTGTGCCGTATTCATTGCAGACGCAGCCATCTCGTCCATCATACACTTGGTCCGGGCCTGGTTCGCAAGACCATTGTCCGTCAATAATGAATTTCCATTCGTAGCGCCCCGTCGCGAGAGGAAGGGAAATCGACCAGTTGCCCTCGGCGTCGCGCACCAACGGTGTCGCGTCGGGTTGCCAGCCGTTGAAGGTGCCGGCCAGGAATACACTCTGAACGTGCGGCGCATTGCAACTGAATTTAACCGGTTTGAGATTTTCCGGCGTTGGATTTGTTTCTGGCGTGGAGTTCATAGAAGCATCTTTCGGTTTTCTTTTTCGTTTCACGGATTCTTTTTGAAAAATCACATGTGATCGCTCATCGGCGATGAGGATGCGGCTGGCGCCGGCGAGGCGAAGCCGGTCAGAATTTTACGCTGATCGGGGGTAAGGAGCTTGGCCGCTTCACCAACAGAGCGAATGAAGGAAAGACGCTCGTTGGCGCGAAGCTTTTCAATCTCGCGCACCTTTGCCTCGATCTTTCCGGTATCGGGCTGATCAGCCGAGGTCAAGGTCGCAAGCTCCTGCTCGTCCTGCTCGATTTGTCGTTCAGCGGAATTCTTGGAGGCAAGCGCCTGGTCCTTGATTTTGTTGAGCGCCACTTGCTGATCGGTTGAAAGAGCGATGTGGTCGGTGCGATCGAGAAAGAACCCGGTCGCACCGATGTGATAGAGATGCGACGCGCCTGGAAAACCGGGCAGAGCTGATCGAGGCATGTTCATTCCCTGCATCCCTTCCATGCCGCTCATCATCCCCATCATGTCCATTCCCTCCATTGGTCCCATCATGTTCTCCATTCCCTGCATACCGCCCATCTGGCTCATGCCTCCACCGGCCTGCATGCCCATTCCGCTCATGCCTCCGCCAGCGCGCATTCCGGGCATACTGCCGGGGGAGCCAGGCGGCTGAGAGTGTGCCGTCGCTTCCAATTTTTTAATCTTGGCTTGAAGCTCGGCAATCTGTTGCGCAAGAGCGGCGTCGCTCGACGGTTGCGCCGTTCCTGTTGCCGGGGTCGACATTTGGGCGGGCAAAGTCACAGTGAATGCCGCGATTGCGATGCTCGCGAGCATCGTGGCAGGCACTGGCCTGATCTGAACTAATTTATACATCGATGTTTTCATATTTCGTATGGTTTGCTGATTTACGAGCCCGCTCTTCCGAACACGTTGGTTTCAAAAAATCAGACAACGAAGCAGCGCGCGCCGCTACGCATTCATTCGGAAAGAATGCGCATTTGTTCCGTTGCTGAAGCCCGGGTTTGCCATGTTGCGACGCGCAACACCCGGGAGAAGCACCGCATGCGCCACCAATGAAGAGTTCCGAAACAGCCGCGCGGCAAGTGCGAGCGGGAATAGGCCGAATCATTCCACCCGCTAGACACGCTAGCCCATCGAAACTTTGGCTTCGATCTTATCGTGTTTCCGTAAGGATTTTCTGAGCGCAGAAGTTCAGTTGATGCGCCTCTATTCGGCGCGCCAGCCGATGCTAACCATCGAGTTCGTACTTAAGCTGGCGCTCATACTCCGTGTCGAAATGGTTTTTCAAGTTCCTAATGACAGTATTCGGATTGGCTGACGGATTTCGGATTCCACTCAGCGATCACTATCCCGCTGGCATCCTTCTATTCTTGCAATCCTAGCGGTCGGCCCCGAAAAATCTTTGAGCCAGCAACATGCCGATCGCCATCGTCGGCACGAAGAGCAGCGCTTCCGCGCGGAGAGCGCCCAGATTGGCGAGCGACGGCCCGGGGCAGAACCCGCCCAAGCCCCAGCCCAGGCCGAAAATCGCGGCCCCGATTACAAGCTGACGGTCAATCGGCGACGATCCAGCCGAGGGCAGCTTCAGACTTCGACGTCTGTAACGGCGCAAGACCAGCATTCCCAGTCCATAGACGCCGACCGCACCTGCCATGACGAAAAGCAGCGCTGGGTCCCAAGCGCCGAAGACATCAAGAAATCCGATTACTCGCGCCGGATCGGTCATCCCCGAGACAGCGAGCCCCGACCCGAAGAGGCCGCCGGCCACGAGAAGAAGAAACAATTTTCCTGCTTTCAAAGGTTTACTCGGTTATAGATGAAAACTGTCACCATCGCCGCAGCGATGAAGATGAGCGTCGCCGCGATCCAGTCCTTCGCGCCCAACCCAAGGCCGCAAACTCCATGGCCGCTCGTGCAGCCTCCGCCGAGGCGGGTGCCAAATCCGACGAACAAACCGGCAATAGCAATAACACCGAGCGGGCGCATCGGTCGAAAAAAGGCGGCGCTTTGCCACAGCGCAAAACTCAGCGCGGCGCCGCCAATCAGGCCCAAGAGAAATACCGCTCGCCATGTCTTGTCGGGCGTCGCCGGAACGAGGAGGCGACCGAACACACCGGAGATACCTGGAATCTTTCCGCTCAGCACGGTCGCGACCAGGCTGGCGAGACCGATCAGGATTCCACCGATCAGCGGATTCAAGAGCGTGTAATGGTCCATCAGTCAGAAGCTTGGCAACGTGTCTGAAGCAAATTAGCGGCGCAGCCAGACATAGCTATGCCATACCTTCGCGAAGCGTTTGCAAGCTGTTCATTTAAAGCAAACTGATACCGATTATGCGTCGGCTATCTTTAATACGACGCGGCCGGTCACTTTGCCTTCCCGTAAGCGTTGGAAAACTTCGTTGATGGCCTCCAGCGGCTGAAGTTCAATTTGCGCTTTGACCTTGCCTTCACCAGCGAAGTCGAGAGCCTCTTGTAAATCTCGACGCGTGCCGACAATTGAGCCGCGAATCGTAATGCCATTGAGCACGACATCGAAAATAGGCGTCGGAAAATCTCCGGGCGGCAGGCCAACCAGCGAACAAGTGCCACCGCGACGAACCATCCTGATTCCTTGAAGGAAAGCGCTGCGCGAGACCGCAGTCACCAGCACGCCGTGCGCGCCGCCGATCTGTTTCTGAATCTCGGTGACGGGATCGCTCTGAGTCGCATTGATCGTCAGATCGGCACCGAGTTTGCGGGCCAGCTCGAGTTTATCGTCGCCCACATCCACCGCGGCCACGTGTAGTCCCATCGCTTTGGCGTACTGCACTGCCACATGACCGAGGCCGCCGATTCCGGAAATAGCTACCCATTGTCCAGGCCGAGTATCGGTCTGCTTGAGACCTTTGTAGGTGGTGACACCAGCACAAACGATAGGCGCGATTTCACTGAAAGATGATCTCGCCGGCAGGTGACCCACATAGTTTGCGTCAGCTAAAGCATATTCCGCGTACGCGCCATCCACGGAATACCCACTGTTTTCCTGTTTGGGGCAAAGCGTTTCCCAGCCTGTCATGCAATACTCACAATACCCGCAGGCGCTGTGTAACCATGCAATGCCGACACGCTCTCCTTCCTTCACCGAGCGGACGCCTTTGCCGATGGCGACCGCGTAACCAACGCCTTCATGGCCCGGAATAAATGGCAACTTGGGCTTAACCGGCCAATCACCGTCAGCGGCATGAAGATCCGTATGGCACACTCCGCAGGCCACGATCTTTACCAGAACCTGTCCCTCTCCAGGTTCAGGAATCGGAACTTGTTCAATCAAGAGCGGTTTGCGGAATTCGCGAACCATCGCCGCCTTCATTTGTTGGCCCGCTTTTGTCTTCATGAGCTGGTTTGCGAGATCGGGTGAGGCACCGGGCATTTGAACGGTTTCTCGCGACAGATGCTGCAGCGATGCTGCAATTTGCCTTCGCGGACGAAAGTCGTAATCGCGCCCTGACAGCCCGGGCATCGATCCTCATAAGTTGTCGGCGGAAGTGACAAACCGCCCCAAGCGTATGTGCTCCAACCTGGAAAGCCGCCAGGGAATCCAGGATAATAAACATATGGCGGTATCGGCCGGTAAAACGGCACCGCAACCATTTTGCATTGCGGGCAAACCAGTGCTTCGCCCGGTTTGTTGCCTGCGTCTCTCGATGCAGCCGTCGATGCGTTTTCGGTAGCGCAACTTTGTAGCAAAGCGCCAAACGTTAGTGCAACAATTGCTGCCGCAGTTGCCGATTTTGTCTTAACGTCTGCTTTCATGCTTTCTCAGATGTGATTTGTTTTGGATTCACCAGACGTAACGATAATTTTCCTGGGACAGCCTGGGCCGCACGGCACGCCGAATTTGCTGGCACGCTGTGTTCGCGAAGAAGTGTCGGACAATACGGGGCAACGGAATGGCGTTCGCGCACAAATGGAGCATTTATGTTTCCAAGCGCCCTCGCTAACGAATGATTCCAAGACGCCCTTGCAACCGCTGCACGCGGTCACGTGACTTGCGCCGGCTCGGCGGCTGTAAGGAAAATGAGACCGTATCCGCATCGTCGCTGCTTCTACAGCGACGGATCTGCATTGCGGGCAAACCAGTGCTTCGCTGCTGGTAGTCTCAGCGGTCGATACGCAGCCAGCGGTGAAGGCAATAAAAGCAAGGGCGCCGGTTACGGCCGCTGAGTTCGCTGAAAACGATCTCATAGCCGCACGCTATCGCGACGTTTAATCTCACGCTCCGCATTCGCACGGAAACATTGCCCATTCTTCGTGGTGGCCAGCGGAGCGAATGACGAGTCTGAACGGCCGATCGTGGTCCATGCAGGAGTCGCAAGACTCCCTCGATGCCCAGCTAGGGAAGTTCCTGAATGAGAAACATTCGCTACGACGGACTCTTCCTCACATTGGCTTGGACTTGAGAGGTAGCGATGGATACCGGCCGCGGCTTTGCGTCCATCACGCACCGCGTGAGCAACCAAACTGGGACCGCGCACCAGGTCGCCACCGGCAAAGACGCCGGGGACGCTGGTCATTTGATTGGCATCGACGATCACGCTTCCCCAGTTGTTGATATCGATCTTGTCCGAATTGCCCGCGGCAAAGATCGGCACCGGATCGAAGCCGAACGCCACGAGCACCACATCGGCCGGCACGCTGAATTCAGAATTTGGAATGGCGCGCGGCTTGCGCCGTCCTTTCGCGTCCGCTTCGCCTAATTCCATCCGCACGCAGCGCACTTGCGAGATGTGCCCAGTGCCATCGTCCTGAAGCGCGATCGGATTGGTGAGAAACAAAAACTGCGCGCCTTCTTCAACTGCGTTGGCGTATTCCTTGCGACTGCCAGGCATGTTGGCCAGATTGCGGCGGTAAAGACAAACCGCTTCGCGCGCGCCGGAGCGAATCGCAGTGCGCAAACAATCCATGGCCGTATCGCCGCCACCGACCACGACCACCCGCTTTTCTGAGACATTGACCGCACCGTGGGAAACATCGCCGAGATTTTTTTCGATGAGAAACGGCAGCGCATCGAAGACGCCGTCCAAATTGGCGCCGGGAATATCGAGCGACTTCGGTTTTTGCGCGCCGATCGCCAGATAAATTGCATCGAACTGCTCGCGCACGACCGACAACGAAACGTCCCGCCCGATCGTAACGCCGAGCCGAAATTTGACGCCGCGGTCGCGCAAAAGTTCGAGCCGCCGCTCAACAATTGGTTTCTCCAGCTTGAAGGCAGGAATGCCGTTGACGAGCAGACCGCCGGCGCGTGTTTGCGAATCGAAGATCGTGACCGCGTAACCGAGTTTGGCCAGTTCATCCGCGCAAGCCATGCCGCCGGGACCGCTGCCTACGATCGCGACGCGCAATCCATTCGGCACAGCGCGCGACGCTTCGACGGCATCATGGGCGAACGCGTATTCGTTAATGAATTTTTCGATCGCGCCAATTGCGACCGGATCGGAGCGGGCATTGAGGATGCAGGCGCCTTCACACAATCGCTCCTGCGGACAAACGCGGCCGCAAATTTCCGGCACGTTGCTGGTCGAGCGGGAAACCGCCGCTGCTTCCAGAAAGCGTCCATCGGCGGCGAGGGCGAGCCAGTCCGGAATCAAGTTGCCAAGCGGACATCCGATGCGGCAGAGCGGATCCGGGCATTGAATGCAGCGGCTGGCCTGCTCGCGCACGGTTGCTTCATCGAGCAATGAGTAGATCTCGTCGAAATCACATACGCGCTCGCTAGCCTCGCGCTTCGGCGGCTCGACACGCGGGATTTTGTACCAGGCCTGCTTCGCCTGGTATCCCGGCAGCACACGTGCAGCATCGGCGCCACGTTTTTGCGGAGAGTTTGTCACATTCATGAGTGCGGCGCGCCCTTGCAATCGGCGCAGAGATGTTTTTGTGCCGGCTGAAAATACGGCGCCGCCGGCCATTTTGCCGAAGAAACCTGCCATGCACCGGCAGAATAACCCCAGTGCCAGTACGCAGGGCCCCAGTCCCACGCGTTCCGGCAGGTCGTGCACGCATCGGCCATCGGGACGGCGCCGGCTTTTCCGCATTTTGCGCAGCCGGGCGGTTCTTCTGCTTTCTCCCCGCCTCGGGCTGGGCCGCCAACTAACAGCGCCAATGAAAGTCCGGTCAGCAGCGTGACCTGCGACATCGCACGTCCGATACTTTTGAGGCCGAATCCTTTCATAGACTCTCTCCATTTCTTATAACGCCGTCCGGCATTTTTCTTCCCACCACCTTTTGCCAAAAGCTCACCATTAGTTGCTGTCCGTTCACGGTCATGGCTTGGATAGACTCGACTGCTCGCAGCACGGCCCGGTGCCGCTAAGACCGCATTCTCCCAACCACGGCAAATACCGCGGACCTGCGGGCTTGAGACCAAAAGATTTAATGGCCTTTTCGCGAATGTGCTCAATGGCCATCTCAACCGAATCGGTCACGTAAAGAAGATCGAGATCTTTCGAACTGATGTTGCCCAAGCGCGCCATCTTCTCGATGAGGCCGACCATCTCCCGCCAGTAATCCGTCCCCATGACGACAATGGGAAAATTGTCAATCTTTCCGGTTTGAATCAGCGTCAACGCTTCGAACAATTCGTCCATCGTCCCTGCGCCGCCGGGGAATACGACGAAGGCGTAGGAATATTTCACGAGCAGCGTTTTGCGGACGAAGAAGTAGCGCATCGTCACGCATCGATCGAGATAAGCATTGGGCTTCTGCTCAAATGGCAATTCGACGTTGCACCCGACGGAGCGACCCCGCGCCTCCCTGGCGCCGCGATTGGCCGCTTCCATGATTCCCGGTCCCCCGCCGGTCATTACGGTAAAACCGAGCCGCGCAATCGCCGCGCCCATTTGCCGGGCGAGTTGATAGTTTGAATTATCCTCCCGCGTTCTTGCTGATCCGAACACGGTCACGCACGGGCCAACGAAATGGAGCACGCGAAAGCCGCGCACAAAATCCCGCATCACACGCATGAGCGTAAGCAACTCGCCTATGCGCGAACGCGGACCTTCCAGCATCTGGCGGTCGGCTTCGCCGCAACCGCAAGCGTGCTTGTCTTTTGAAACGCTTTGCTCAAGCAAATTGGTGTCGCTTGTGCTCATGCAGTCGCCGCACTCTCGGCTAACTCTCGTGGCGTTGGACTCGGCGCGAGCCCCGCTCTCACGCCCCGCGCGCGCCAGATGTAATAAAGCGCGGGGAAGACGACCAGCTCCATGATCACGGAAGTAACCACGCCGCCAATCATCGGCGTGGCGATGCGTTTCATCACATCCGCGCCCGCGCCGTGACTCCACATGATGGGCAACAATCCGGCAATGATAACGGCGCCGGTCATGGCTTTGGGACGAACGCGCTTGACGGCACCGTGATAAATCGCGTCGCGCAGATCGGCCAGGCTGCGCATCGATCCCTTTCTGCGCCACTCGTCGTAGGCAAGATCGAGATAAAGGAGCATGACCACGCCGGTTTCCGCACTGATGCCGGCGAGCGCGATCAGTCCAATCCAGACCGCCACACTCAGGTTGTAATGCAGCCAATAAAGCATCCAGACCGAGCCGACGAGCGCGAACGGCACCGCCAGCAGGACGATCGCAGTTTTAACGGCCGATTGGGTGTTGAGGTAAATGATCAACACTATGATCAGCAGCGTGAGAGGCACCACCACCATGAGCCGCTGCTGGGCCCGCAGCATGTATTCGTATTGGCCGCTCCAAAAAATGTTGTAGCCGTTCGGCAATTTGATCGTGCCTTTGCTCACGGCGTCGGCGACAACGCGACGCGCCATCTCGACATAAGTGCCGATGTCGATGTTCTTGACATCGACGTAAATCCACGCGTTAGGCACAGCGGCTTCGCTTTTGATTCCCATCGGCGCGCGCACGGTCTTGATCTCGGCAAGCTGACCGAGCGGAATTTGCGCGCCGGTCGGCGTGGGCACAATGATCTCGCGCAAGGCGTCGAGGTTCTCTCGAAAATCGCGATCGTAGCGCAGGTTGACTGTGTAGCGTTCGAGTCCTTCGACGGTTGTCGTGAGAGGCATCCCGCCGAGCGCGACTTCGAGCACGTCCTGCACATCGCCGACGACAAGGCCGTAACGTGCAATCTCATCGCGGTTGATGTGAAACTCGATGTAGTTGCCGCCCATGACGCGCTCAGCAAAAACGCTCGACGTGCCCGGCACCTGGCGCACGACCGCTTCGATCTCGGCGGCAACGCGTTCCAACTCCGCCAGGTTCGGGCCGGCGACTTTGATGCCGACGGGCGTTTTGATGCCGGTAGCCAACATGTCGATCCTCGTTTTGATCGGCATCGTCCAGGCATTGCTTAGCCCGGGAATTTGAATGGCGGCGTTCATCGCATCGACCAGTTCATCCGGAGTGCGGCGGCGATGCGCGATCACTTTTCCGGCCGCGTTTTTGATGTCCACCTTCGGCCATTCTTTCTCGTCTTTGAGCTGGATTGTCGTCTCGACCATGTCGAACGGCGCGGGATCGGTGGCGGACTCGGCCCGCCCGATCTTGCCGAAGACGTGATGCACCTCCGGGAACGTTTTGATCATTTTGTCGGTTTGCTGAATCACTTCCCGCGCTTTTGTCGGCGAGATGCCGGGGAAAGTCGTCGGCATGTAAAGGAGGTCGCCTTCGTAAAGCGGCGGCATGAATTCGCTGCCCAGCCGTTTGTAAGGAAACCAGGTAATGATGAGAAGCGCCGCCGCCGCGCCAACGACGATCCAGCGCCAGCGAATCACGAAATCGATCACCGGATGGTAAAGCCAGATGAGCGCGCGGTTAATCGGATTTTTTTCTTCGGCCAGAATTTTGCCGCGAATGAAATAGCCCATCAGCACAGGCGCGAGCGTGATGGAGAGCAGCGCGGCCGCGGCCATCGAGTAGGTTTTGGTAAAAGCGAGCGGCTTAAACAATCGGCCTTCCTGCGCCTGCAAGGTGAAGACCGGGACAAATGAGACGGTGATCACGAGCAGCGAGTAAAAGAGCGTCGGCCCAACTTCGACCGATGCGTCGCGGATGATTTGCCAATGCGGTTTTTTGCCGGTGTCGCGCTCGATGTGTTTGTGCGCGTTCTCGATCATGATGATGACCGCGTCCACCATCGCGCCGATAGCGATGGCGATGCCGCCGAGCGACATGATGTTTGAGCTGATGCCCTGCTTGAACATGATCACGAAAGAAATCAGAACCGCGATCGGCAGGATGAGGATGGCCACGAGCGCGCTGCGCAGGTGCAGCAGGAACGCGATGCAAACGAGCGCGACCACGATGCTTTCCTCGACCAGCTTTTCCTCGAGCGTCGCCACCGCGCGATCGATCAGCGCCGTGCGATCGTAGGCAATGGTGTAGCTGACATCCGATGGCAATCCTTTCATCGCTTCATCGAGCCGCTTCTTCACGTCTTTGATCACCTGACGCGCGTTCGCGCCGTAACGCACCACCACGATTCCGCCCGCCGTTTCGCCTTCGCCGTTCAATTCCGCGATACCGCGCCGCATGTCGGGACCAAGCTGCACGTTGGCCACTTCCCGGAGCAGGATCGGGACGCCGCCTTCGCCGACGCCGACCGTAACTTTTTTCAAGTCCTCAATGTCCTGCACATAACCGCGCACGCGCAGAATGAACTCCTTCTCCGCCATTTCGATCGAGCGCCCGCCGACCTCGCCGTTGCTGCGGCGCACAGCCATTTCGACATCGCGGATCGACAAGTTGTAAGCGCGCAGTTTTGTCGGATCGACAGTAACCTGGTATTGTTTTACGAAGCCACCGATGCTTGCGACTTCGGAGACACCTTCTACCGACGCAAGCTGGTAACGAAGATACCAATCCTGCATCGAACGAAGCTCGGCCAGGCTGCGCTGCTTTGAGTTGAGCGAATACATGAATGCCCAGCCGACGCCGGTCGCATCAGGGCCGAGGGTCGGCGTGACTTTTTCCGGCAGGCGGGAACTGAGTCCGCTCAAATATTCGAGCACGCGGCTCCGTGCCCAGTAAGGATCGGTTCCGTCCTCGAAGATGACATAGACAAACGAGAACCCGTAGAACGAATAACCGCGCACGACCTTCGCGCGCGGGACAGAGAGCATCTTGGTGGTGATCGGATAAGTCACCTGGTCCTGCACGATTTGCGGCGCCTGGCCCGACCATTCGGTGTAAATAATCACCTGGGTGTCGGAGAGGTCAGGAATCGCGTCGAGCGGGATGTTGCGTAGCGCATAAACTCCGGCGAGCACAAGCCCGATCGTGGCAAAGAGGACGATGAATTTGTTCTTGAGCGAGAAATCGATGATGGCTTTGAGCATTGGATCAGTGCTGGTGTTCGCTCTTCGGGGGCTCGGGCGCGGCAGCTGCCGACGATTCGTTAGGCTTCGGGATCAGCGTCATCCCGCAGATAGGGCATTTGCCCGGGTGCTCGTATTCAATCGAAGCATGCTCCGGCATCGGGCAGATGTAAGTGGATGATGGCTGGGGCGTAGGCGCGATTGCTTCAGGTTTTTCTTTCGCTTCGTGTCCTGCGTGCGTTTCTGTTTGCGGCGACATTTTGTGTCCTGTGTGCTCGCTGGGTTTTGCAAGCGCCGTCGGCTCGATCATTTTCTGAATCGCTTCCCGAAGCTGGCTTTCGGAATCGAGCATGAACTGGCCGCTCGTGACCACTCGCTCGCCTTCATTCAAACCGCTCAACACCTGATAGAGATTGTTTTCCGAGCGCGGGCCGAGCGTAACCGTGCGCGGCTCGAACTTGCCGCCTTCGAGCGCCACGAAGACGGTTGTTTTCGCGCCGCTGCGCAAGATCGCGGTGTCAGGGACAAGCAGTGTCGAAGGCTCCAGCTCCGCTTCCAGTTCCACCGTCGCGAACATTCCCGGCTTAAGGAACAAACCGGGATTGTGAAACTCCATTCGCACCTGCGCCGTGCGCGTCTTTTCATCAACAGTGGGATAAACGTAAGTGACGCGGCCGCGAAACTTCCGATCGGGCAAATAGGAAAGTGTGGCGACTGCTTCCTGGCCCAGCCGCACATAGGCGAGGTCTTGCTCGTAAATCTGCGATTGCAGCCAGACGATCGACAAATCAGCCAGCCGGTAGAGTTTCATGCCGGCTTCGACCATCTGGCCTTCCACGGCCATTTTCTCCAGCACTACGCCGTCGGCCGGCACTTTGACTTGCAACGTTTTGGTGCCTTTGCGGGTCTTTTCCAGCTCGGCAATTTGTTCGTCGGAAATGTCGAAATATTTGAGTCGCGTGAGCGCGCTCTGCTTCAAGTTTGCCGGGCCTTTGAGCGCGAGCAGGTACTCATTTTGCGCGCTGTAAAGATCGGGCGAGTAAATGTCGAAGAGCGGCTCGCCCTTTTTCACTTCCTTGCCGGTGGCATCGACATAGAGCTTCTCGATCCAGCCTTTGAATTTCGTGGTCACATCGGTCAACGCTGTCTCGTTAGGCTGGATGCGCCCCACGGTGCGCACGATGCGGCGCAGCGGCCCGCGCGTGACGGTACCGATGCGAACTCCCATGTTTTGGACCGTGACCGGATCGATGGAAATAATTGAGGTGTCGCCTGCCTCATCTTCATACACCGGCACCATGTCCATTCCCATGCTGTCCTTTTGCGGCGTCAGGCTGATCTGGCCAAGCATCATGGTGGACTTGTAGTATTTGATCTTGCGGCTGCCCTGCGCCTTGCCCGCAGCGGGAGAACCTGCCGCTGGACTGCGCGTTGGCTTTTTGCTCGCGAAATAAATCCCTGTCCCTCCACCGATGAGAGCGATGAGTGCCAGGACGATGACCAGTTTCTTGCGTTTCATGCCTACTTAGTGGTTTTTTTTAAATCTTTGACCGTGGCGGCGCGCGCGCCGGAGAGTGGCGCGGCGGGATCGACGCCGATGATCGCGCGCAATTCGGCAATGGCAGTTTGGTGCTCGGCGAGGTTGTTCAGCGCGGCGGATTGCGCATCAAAAAAGTTGCGCCGCGCAGTGATCAGGTCCAGAAAGCTGCTCTTGTCCGATTCATAGCCGGCACGAGTTGCTTCGACGGCTTGCTTTGACAGCGGGACGATTTTGTTTTGAAACAGGGCGTAGTTGCTCGCGGCGGTGTCGATCCGCTGGAGCTGGCTCCGCACCAAGCCCAGCA
This sequence comes from Candidatus Udaeobacter sp., assembly GCA_035652195.1. Taxonomy (GTDB): domain Bacteria; phylum Verrucomicrobiota; class Verrucomicrobiia; order Chthoniobacterales; family UBA10450; genus Udaeobacter. The sequence goes on from DASREH010000135.1 coordinate 78,592, forward strand.
CCTCGACGCGAGCGCCTTCGAGATCGCGCTGCGCTTGCTCGACTCCGTTACGTGCTTCCGATACCCCGGCAGAGTACTTTCGAAAATTGACCCACGGCACGTTGAAGAAAACGCCCGTATCGTATTCCTGAATTACGCTGCTGGAGTCTTTGAACTCACGCGCTCTGATTTGAACCTGAGGATCGGGAAACCATTGCCGGTGCGCGAGTTGAAGCCGGGCTTTGCCGGCATCCACCATTTTTCGCGCCTGCAACACTTCCGGCCGGCTCGCCAGCGAAAGCATCTCGACGGCTTGCGGCGACAACTCCAGCCCTCTGAACACAATTGCCGGCGGATGTGCGAGCGTCGCCGACGCAGGCCGGTCCATCAGCACGTTAAGTTCAGCCTGGCGGATGGTGATCTCCCGATCGAGGTTCGCCTCCGTTTCGCTCAGCCTTGCCAGGTCAGTCTGCGCGAGCAGAACGTCGGACTGGGTCTGCAAGCCCGCCTCGTATTTGACGCGGCTGATCTCAGCGAACTGCCGGAGCAACTCCTGATTTTCGTGCGTGATGTCGAGTTGCGCATACGCGTTGGCGAGGGCGAACCACGCCGTGCGCGCGCGCCGCAGCGCATCCAGTTCTGCCCGCCGCAATTCTTCAAACGCGGCTTCGGCCTCCGCGCTTGCTATGCGCCCGCGGCTCAAGTTTTTGCCGGATACGGGCACACTTTGAACGATCATGTATTCCACGTCGGAAAACGTTGCAAAACGTGTCGTGCCTGCGCGCTGAAAATCCGTACCAACCAGCGGGTCGTCCCAGGCGCGTTCCTGCGGCACGCGCTGCCGCCTGGCCTGCCATCTGGCGCGGGCGGCCTTGATTACCGGATTATCACGCAGAACAGTGTTGACCACTTCGCTTTCTGAAAGCGTGTCGGCGACCGAGAAAACTGGGGCGCCGAGCAGTCCGGTCAGCGCAACCATGAGAATTCGCTTCATTGGTCGAAAGGCGAAAACGACCCCGGCGGCCGTTTGTCATCCGTGATTTTGCGTACCGCGCGGCGACGCAGGTACTTGGCCGGATCTTTCTCGAATGTTTCAAAACAGAGCGGGCAACAGAGCGCGATCATCTGGCCCTCGATGTTGAGATGGCTGAAGCCTTCGTTGTGTCCGACTGATTTGCCACAAACGGCGCACTGCTCGTCCCACTTGAGCTCCGAATTTTTAGCTTCCATTGCTGATACTGGGTGGATGAAAATCCGCTGTGTCGGGAATCAGCTTGACGCACGTACAAAAGGGATTTGAACAGTTGCGGACTGGCGCTGTTGCGGGCTGAATGGCCTCAGCGACGATAGTTAGCCGGCGCTTCTCGAAGCTGGCAGCCGCATGCACGACAGTGAAGAAACGAAAGCGTTTGCCGATTCGCAGGGAAAGCTCACCCGAGGTGATGGCGCCAAAGTAGGAAATGTTGTCGGGCTCCAACTGCAGCACCCCGTTTGGCCACATAAATTCCACTGCCGAGACGCCGCCGGAAAAGACCTTGCCTTTTGGCGTCATCAGCCTGACAAAGAAATTCTTCGATGAACGCGACCGCGCCATTTCTACATACCTTTCGTCTTTTCGCCCGGATGGGTTGAGCAGCAGAACATCGACTTCGACCCGCACTTCGAACACGTGTGCGTGTAAGGGCCGCGAAAACCGACTCGACGATGCGAATACTGGTAGCTGCCGCCGCAGCCGGGACAGAGATGCTTTTTGTCCGGCTCGAACCAGGACATGAAGCCTTTCTTCTTGTCCACTTCCGCGACCTGCACAGTTTTGCACTTGATGCAGGTCATTGCGATTTTCGTTCCGGGTTTCAGTCCCTGCGCTTGCTCCCAGCTGGTGACTGGGATGTCGAAGTTCCAGCTACCCGATATTCCGGCGCGCGCTTGAATCGGGAGCGAGCAAAGTGCTGCTACTGCAAGCGCGAAGACTATCGATTTAATATGTGATTTCATGATTTGCCTTTCTTGCTTCTAGTTTGTTGTGAGTCTTTCTCGCTTTCAGCCTCACGAAGGATGTGCGTACCCGCTACGCATCTACGCGGAAATTCTGCGCAATTTTTCGGACACGCGGAGGATGTGCGAAAAAAGATCTTATCGCCGCGCTAAGAACAATGGTTGGCAGGTGGAAAGGCTGCAGAGATATTGAGCCCGGCGTCACCATCATTTGACCTCGCCCTGGGCAGAGGACGATGAGTCGCAGGACTAATTTCTCAAACGACCCGAGGTATCTGTAGCTGAGGCGGCTCGCTTTGCAGCTGATGTTTCTGATACGATTTATCGGATAACAGCAGCGGATTCGGGGGCTAACTGATGGGATACGTCGACAGCGCACGCGTGTACTGGGCGCGCTCGAATGCGGTGGGGTTCGGGCAGTTTTTCTGACTCATGATGCCTTTGATTTGCTCCACCGATTCGTATTCGTGTTCTTCCATCCATTCCCGCATCTCGCGTTCGATCACGCGAATGTGATGGATACCGCGCCGCAGCAGGACTGAGCAAAGCATCGTGACATCCGCGCCCGCCATCAGCATTTTCAACGCATCTGTGGCGTGATGAATACCGCTGGTCGCAGCCAGGTTTGCGCCAATCCGGCCATACAAAAGTGCAATCCACCGCATCGGCAGCCGCATCGCCATGGGCGTGCTGAGAAGCAGGTTGGGGCTGACCTCGAGCGTTTCCAGTTCGATGTCCGGCTGGTAAAAGCGGTTGAACAACACCAGCGCATTGGCGCCGTTTTGATCGAGGCGCCGCGCAAATCGGGAAAGATTCGTGAAAAATGGGCTGAGCTTCACCGCCACCGGGATTTTCAACAGCCCTTTTATTGACGCGACAATCGTGAAGTAATCAGTCTCAATCTCGTCAGCTGTACGATCTGGATCGGTCGGCACCGCATAGATGTTCAGCTCGAGCGCATCCGCGCCAGCTTGTTCAATTTGGCGGGCGTACCGCTGCCAGCCGCCAAAGGTTGAGCCGTTCAGACTGCCGATGATTGGAATACGGACCGAAGCTTTTGCCTTCGCGATATGGCTGACATATGCCTCGGCGTTCACCTTGAAGACCGGCTCATCGGAAAAATTGGTGAGCGCGTCGGACGAAAATTGCCCGCCATTTCCAGAACGACGGCGCACCGGATAACTGCCTGGGCGAAGTTGTTCTTCAAAAAGCGAATGGAAGACCACGGCCGACGCACCGGCGTCTTCCATCCGCTTAATATTATCGAGATTTTCCGAAAGCGGTGACGCCGACGGCACGAGCGGCGTCCGCAGTTTAAAGCCGAGATATGTAGTGGCCAATTTCATGGGATTGCCTCCAGTGCTGATGGTAAAAGCATTCTTATTGCCGAAATCATAGCCGGCCCTCGCGTGCGGCGATGTACCGCGATTGCTTTTTACTATGCAGTTATTGCAGTAGCTAAAACGGACGATGAGCAAGCGTAGCTACGCTGCAATCAGCGACGCGCGGCCATGATAATCGAGGGTGCAGGGTGACTCTGGTTGAAATTCTGAGAAACCGTTGCTGGATAATGCCGCAAAACAATTAAACGACGATCGTGATCTTTTCTGATCAACGAATCAGGGGTGCACAATTTTTGCAAAGAAAAAGCCAACCGATGTGGAGCACCTCATTTCGGGATTCGTAGCCTGAATATGTGAAAGGAGTAGTTATGAAAACAGATACGGTTCTGACAATGAACGAAAATCTCAATATGTGTTGTGGCGTCACCGAGCAGGTGAATCCGCCGGCTGACAATGCGCGTCACATTCCAATAACGAGCAAAGGCGATATTGATCCCAGGAGCGAGGAGCACGGTTGCCGGTGCGACCGCTGGGGGCATCCGTGCACGGACTGTCTTGAAGAGCGGAAGCCCCGACTCTGCCCTGCGTCCGACGAGCTTTACCTGTAACACAAATGAGGTGAACAAAATGGAATATGTGATTGCATTCAGCGTGGTCGCGATGATGGCGCTCTATGTGCTGATCATCGCGCGATGCTTGAGAGAACCTGAGTGGCAGTAAACTTTCGACAGCGAATGGCAAACGGATATGATTGCCATTCGTGAAGCTTGGCAACAAGCAGCTTGTCGAAAAGCTCACTCGATCCGCGATTTATCGCGATTATGTGCGCGCCTTCTCTGCGGCAACCGGTATGCCACTGGCACTGCGAGCAGTCGAACATTGGCAGCCGGCTTTGAAGGGCGTGCCGGACGAAAATCCATTTTGCGAATTGATGGCGCGTTCGAATCGTGTTTGTGCTGCGTGTCTTGAAGTGCAGCGGAAGCTTACTGAAAAAACCGGAGACCGTTCGCGCACGGTGACCTGCTTCGCCGGACTTTCCGATAGCGCCGTGCCGATTCGGGTGGGCGACCAATTGATCGGCTTTTTGCAAACCGGGCAGGTCCTGCTCAAACAACCGGACAAGTTTCGGTTTGATCGCGTAGCGAAACAATTGGTTAACTGGGGAGTAGAAGTTGATCTGAGCAAAGCGCGTGAAGCTTACTTTCACACCAAGGTACTGACGAAGAAGCAATACCGGGCGATGTTGCGGCTGCTCGAAATCTTCGGGCGACACCTCTCAATCCTGAGCAATCAGCTCGCAGTCGAAAATTCAAGCGCCGAGCCGCTGGCAGTCACGCGCGCGAAACAGTTCATTGCTCGAAATCAGGACAACGCGATCTGCCTGGCCACCGTCGCGAAAGCAGTGAATACAAGCACATTTTACTTTTGCAAACTCTTCAAGCGCGCGACCGGCCTCACCTTAACCGATTACCTCGCCCGGGTGCGAATCGAGAAAGCCAAGAACCTGCTGCTTGATCGGAATCGTCGCATCAGCGAGGTCGCCTACGATGTCGGTTTCCAATCGCTCACGCATTTCAATCGCGTTTTTCGGAAGATCGTCGGTGCATCGCCCAGCAGCTATCGCCAATCATCTTCCAAGCTTGCATAGTGGCGACCTCAAAGCGCCATGAGCGCGAAAGATCACATCTTTACCATTGGGATCGAGGAGGAATTTCAGATCCTTGACCCGGAGACGCGGGAACTTCGTTCGCATATCCAACAAATTCTGGCCGGCGGTAAAATGATTTTGAAGGAACACGTCAAGCCAGAGATGCATCAATCCGTCGTTGAGCTTGGCACGGAGATCTGCAACGACGCGCGCTGCGCGAGACAACAAGTTGTCGACCTTCGAAGCGAGCTGGCCAGGCTCGCAGCGCAAGATGGATTAAGAATCGCCTCCGCTGGCACCCATCCATTTTCGCATTGGATGGATCAACTGATCACGCTGGATGAACGCTACGCAACCATCGTGAAAGACATGCAACAAATCGCGCGGGCGAATTTGATCTTCGGCTTACACGTGCACGTGGGAATTCCAGATCGCGACGAAGCGATCGACATCATGAACCAGGCTCGCTATTTCTTGCCGCACCTTTACGCGCTCTCGGTCAATTCGCCGTTCTGGTTAGGCCAAAACACTGGGCTGAAAGCATATCGGCAGATGATCTTCGAGCGCTTCCCACGCACCGGTATTCCCGACGCATTCGAAAGCCTCAGCGAGTACGAAGATTACCTGAAGCTGCTCGTGGCCACCGGTTGCATCGACAACGCAAAAAAAATCTGGTGGGACATCCGGCTCCATCCCTTCTTCAACACCATCGAGTTCCGCATTTGCGACGCGCAATCGCGCGTGGACGACACCATCGCGCTGGCTGCTTTGATGCAAGCGATCGTCCTGAAATTGCACAAGCTACGGCGGCAGAACGTTACTTTTCGCAGTTATCCACGTCGTTTAGTCGACGAAAACAAGTGGCGTGCTGCGCGCTACGGACTGGATGGGAAATTGATCGACTTTGGCCGCAAGTGCGAAATGGATGAACGCGAATTGCTCCACGAAATGCTGGACTTTATCGCCACGGAAGTGGAGGAGCTGGGCAGCCACGCAGAAGTGGCGCACATCGAGAACATCATACGCGAAGGCACGGGCGCGGACCGACAACTCATGGTGTGGGAACGCACTCAAGATATGAAGGCCGTCGTTGATCAAATCATCGCGGAAACAAACGAAGGCTTGGCGCAGCTGTGCGAGGGGCACGCAACGACGTGAGGAAGCAATTCGATCAGCCGCCGTGGCCAAGCCGATCGTTACTTTCTGTGCCATAAGAATGTGCGCAGCTCAGCAATTCGGGCCGACACTCGCCTGCGGAATAGCTGACGCAGTGCACTTGCGATCTTCTCCGAAAGTGGAGACGCTGAGGGAACCAGCGGCGAGCGGAGAGACAGTCCGAGATAGTTTGTGGTCAGATCCACGGGCGGTTAGTTACTACTCTTCAGGAACTCAAGGATCTTTTTGTACTCGTCGGCGGTGAGGTTAGCGCGCACGCGCATGTGCTGCATCGCTACTCCCCATTCGGCATCGCTGTAAATTGAAGGCGAGCGCATGTTGTGACAGCGCGCACAATTTTCGCCCCAAAGTTGCGCACCACCCTTTGCCAGCGGTGCAACTTCTGCCGTTGCTTGTCCGCCCGGTTTTTCGCTTGTCTTACAACTGACAATGACAATGAGAGCAGGGACAACTAACAGGGCCGTCGTTTGAGCAATTCTTTTCATGCGTGTCATAGTTGGGTCCTTTTTAGAATCCCATCGCCGCTTGGAGGAGAAACGCGTTAGCATCTTCCCAATCGCTGCCAGTAGGTTTACGATCGCCCCATTCATACGCAGCTTTGATAACCGTGCTGCCGCCCAGCCAATAGTTAAGGCCGAGGGTCCAGCGGCGCTCGTCGAATGCGCCGGGCGCGTTAGAGGGCGAGTCGAGTCTGTCATATCGGCCGACAAGCTCAAGTTTATCGATGACTGGGACTTTCAGTTTGGAAGGCCGATACGCGAGCTGCACATAGCCGCCATTACGATGATTGCTAAAAGTAACTGGGCCGAAGCCCATGGAACCATCGGGATCATAGGTAAGCCGGCTCACTTGTGACCAAGCCCACTCACCGAGTACGTTAATGCCTCCCTTTAGCCAATCGATGTCTCGCGTGTAGCTAAGATCGACAGCCTGCAAGAGCACGCTCGCATCATGGGACGAAGTTCCACTTGCATCAACGCGCGCGTACTGAATCCCATAACCGGCCTCCAGTTCCGGCAAAATCCGCACGCCAACTCGTCCGCCCACAGCCTTGTTGTCGTTCGTATCGGTAAAGTTTTCGAAGTTGAGTGACCCTGCGTCATCTGCGCCGGTGTTCAGACGCGGACCATTCGAAACATAAGCAGCATACAAGAGAGTGACCGGCCCGATTGGAATGCCGCCGCGAACTTCTGCGCCGACTTCGGAAAATGGCAGCAGTCCGTCTTCTTCCCCGACTGCGAGTGGTTGATCCGGCAGCTTATTGATCCAGGCCGCGTGGAAACGCTCGCCGAAAATGTTCGATGGCGATAGAAACTTTCCTGCCCCGATGGTGATATAATCGTTGAGGAAATAGACAAGTTGCGCGTATTCCAAGTTTAATTCCGTCTCGTTGTCATTGAGCTCTAGCTCCAGTTCGCTCTCAAAGAAAAGTCGGTCGCTTAGCTGCCACAAAAAGATTGGCGATAGCCCGGCGCTAAAGGTGGACTTTTCACCATGTCGATCTTCAAAGCCTGCAAAACCGTAACCGGTGAGCAGAAAATGAGTAGTGCCCGGCCTCGAGCTCTCGGCTGTTTCTTTAACCTTGGCTAATTGATCGCGGAGCTCATCAATCTCATTCTGAGACGTTGTCGTACTAACAACTTGTTTTCCATCCGACGGTTCTTTGTTAGGCGCGGGACCTTCCGCGGGTGCTGTCGCCTCCTGCTTCTTAATGAGCTCGGCCATTTGCACCTTGAGCGCCTCCATCTCGCCCTTCAGTTTGTCATATTCCTCGCGCGAGACGTACTTGTCCGGCGGCGGAGAGGAGTCCGGCGACGGCGAGGATTGTGGCTCTTGTGAATAAAGGGGCGCGCTGCCGATAACCAAAAGCGCGGCAACCAGGTGAATCGGCTTTTTCATCACGCCTCTATTTGAGTGTCCGCATGTAGTTCACGACGTCCCAGCGTTGCTGCTCACTGAGTTTAGTGGCATACGAGGCCATTGGTTTTTTCCCTTCCGTAACTTTCCAGAACAAGGCGCCGTCGGTTTGTCCGCCAAGTTTCGTAAGATCGCCCGCCGGTACTTCCAAATCCTTCGCGGCCGGGCCATCTCCCTTGCCACCGCTGCCGTGGCACGACGCGCACTCGGCGGTATAAACAGCTTTGCCGCGGCCTGAAGAAGCTGCGTCGGCTTTGACAGGATTCTTCTTTGCGGACGCGCGTGCTGGCGCGACCCACTTTTCTTGCGCTCCCATTATTACGGCAACCACTCCCGCGGCAGCGGCGATGACTAACAATGTGCATTTCATGTTTTTGCTCCTTGTTTGATTTTGATGATTTGACTGACAACGAAAGCGTAACTCCCCCAGACGGCGACGAGAATTCCGGTAACGGCGGCGAGGAGGAGGAACGGTGCCCGCGGCGCCCACAATGCCCGCGGCACATGCCCCTGTTCCTGGAGAATCTTGACGTCGCCTTTGAGCGTGAACTGCGCGTCGATGATCTGCGGTGCTGTGGGCGCGGGCGCGGCCGCTGGCTCCGCCGGTGTGGCCGGCGCGGCTACGTCAGTGCTTGCTTTCACTTCGCCGGCAGAAGCTTCAGGCAACGTTGCCTGGGCAAGGATTTTCAATTCCCCCCCGGGCCCGCTTGGCAACCCTTCGGGAGCGGCGATAGCGGCCGATCCATCTTCAAGTGTTTTATCTTCGCCAATCGCTAACTTTCCAAAACTCCGCTGCACGTAAAACGAAACCGTGATGCCCTCTAGCGGCTTGCCATCGCGGGTCACGGTGGCAACGATCATTTTCTTGTTGTCTTCTACGTCAGTTTTCAGGGTCAGCGAGGGCGCGGCCGGGAGCGCGCTGCTTACCATTAACAATAAAAGGATTGGACTTATGATGCGCATGCTATCGCCTCCGGTTGTCCGCGGCTTTCGCTCACTGCAATCGCACCCGGCGTTTCCGCTACTTCCCAAATCGAGACGATTGGAAAAATTTTCGAGAAGATGATGTAGAAAAGACAGGAAGCGGCAAACGCGCTCACCGTGATCGTCCATTCAACCCATGTTGGAATATAAACCAGGTGCGAACCGTGGACCGTTGAGGGCGGCATGAAAGGCGAGCCAAGCGTCGGGACGACGATCACGTAGCGTTTCAACCACATTCCGACGTTGACCAGAATCGATGCCGTGATGATTCCTTTGACGTTGCGAAACGGAGGCAACACCAGGATGAGGGCGGGCAGGAACAAACCGATGATCGCCATGGTCCAAAACTCGATCGCGTAGGGGCCGCTAAAGATGGAAGAGAGCAGGTGTTGCTCGGCGCCGCCCGTATAGCCGGGCCCAAGGTATTCGTTGATGACAAAATACATGTAGGCAAAACACGAACCGAGAAGGAGAAGCGAGAGCTTCTTGAAATGATCGACTGTGATGTATTTCTCGAGATGAAACATCCAGCGAAAGAGCGCCATCACCGTCAGGACCGCTGCAATGCCTGAGTAAAGCGCGCCGACGACGAAATCCGGCCCAATGATCGTGCTGTGCCAGCCGGGACGCAGCGTCGTGCCGAAGAGCCACGCCGTTACGGTGTGGATCGACACCGCGACTGGAATTAAGACAATCGCGAGCACTGCGACTGCGCGCTCCAGCACGCGGTGTTGCTCGGGCGAACCACGCCAGCCCGCGGCAAGCTTCGTGTAGAGCCAGCGGCGCCAGCGCGAAAACTTCGTGGGGTGGTCACGCAGGATGGCGAGGTCAGGAATCAACGGCAGATATAGATAGAGTACGCTCCCGGCGAGATACGTCGTCAGCGACATCACATCCCAAATAATCGGCGATTGAAAACGGCCATAGACGAAGACCTTCCAAAGCCGATCCGGTCGCCCCATATCTACGACAATCATGGCCGCGGCCAGCAGCAGCGCTATGACTGTAATTCCCTCCGCCATGCGCGTGATCGGCCTTCGCCATTGTGCGCCCGTGAGTCGTAGAATCGCTGAGATCAACGTTCCGGCCATGCTGATCCCGATGAAGAAAACAAAATCGACAATGTAAATGCCCCACGAGAAATAATCCGTCATCGCAGTGACGGCCAGTCCGCGTCTCAGTTGATGCACCCAGGCTAAAGCGCCCGCCAGAACCACTGCACCCAAAGCGCCAAGCACGATTTTTAGCCGGCGCGACATCGGCCCGAGCGTGCCGATGAGTTGCATTTCGATTTCTGCTTTCGTGTTGGCGTCTTGTTCAGCCATGGATAGTTGCTTGGTTCGGCGCCGGATACATCCGGTCTTTGGGCGGCAAATAATAAACGCGCGGCTTTGTCCCCAGTTCCTCCATGTGCCGGTAACCGGCGCGATCTTTCAGCAACTTCGAAAGTCGCAAAGTCTCGCCGAGGCCGCTTGTGACCGCATCCTCGTTTTCATCGCCGTAGTAGATTGCGCCCATCGGGCAGACAAAGGCGCACGCCGGAAGTTTTCCAGCCGCCGCCATGTCGGGACAAAAATCGCACTTTTCCACCGTGCCGACTTTTCTGGGATAACCACGCTCCGGAGAATACTGCTGTGATTTCTCCGCGGCTGGCTCTTCGGTCAACTCCCAGTTGAAGCTGCGGACATTGTACGGACACGCGGCCATACAGAGCCGGCAGCCGATGCAACGATCGTTGTCGATCAACACGACGCCGTCCTGGCGTTTGAAAGTTGCATCGACCGGGCAAACTTTCGTGCACGGCGGATTGTCACATTGGTAACAAGGTTGCGGGAAATAATATGGCGCGGTATTCTCGGAATCTTTAATCCGCAACACCTTGATCCACTCCCGCGTCGGCGGGATGAAGTGCATTTTCGAGCACGCCTCCGAACATTTGCCGCAGCCGTCGCACTTGGCCAAATCGATCGCCATGATCCATCGGCGGCCGGGAATGCCGACGCGCGCAGCGTCCCCTGTCAGCGCGTGCGTTGCTTTCATCGCTTCGGCATGAGTCTCGGCGGCGCCTGCCTTTTGGATCAAAACGCCACCGAACGCGACCGCACCCGCGGCCATCGCGGCGGAGCGCACAAACTGTCGTCGAGATAAACACGAACAACTGTGTTCATCGCAACCTTGCAGAGTCGGTGATGGCATGTGCACGTAGTCCCGGTTCGACCATCACGAATTTGCCGCGAGTGCCCGTTCGTGACTACGCACCTGAACGGAATCTATCCGCATTTTTTCCGTTTTATCCCCTTGCGAAACTGCGGAGCAAAATGATCGCTGCGACAGCGAACATGGCGATGCCGAACACAGTCTGCAGCTGTCGGTCGGAAATTCTTTTGCCAAGGTGCGCCCCTGCTATCATTGCCACCGCTCCGCTCCCGACGAATAACGCGGTCGCAATCACTGGTACGCGCTGGCCTGCAAGGAAGTGTGAAATAATCGCGGAGATTCCGATAAAAAAAACGATCGATACCGAGGTGGCGATCGCGCGATGAATATGGATCCCGGCAAGCATGACGAGCGATGGAATGATGAGTAGGCCACCGATGCCAAGCAGACCGGCAAGAATACCAGTCGTTAGACCAGCTACTGCCAGGGCAAATCGCTTCGCGCCTTTTCTGGCGAGCACGTGTGAGCCCGGCATGGCCGGCTCCGCACCGCGAATTATCATCCGCGGAGCAGTGACTATCACAACACATGCAAAGACCAGCATTAGTGACCTACCTGTTAGAAATCTTCCGATCCATGCACCGATCGGTGCGCCCGCGATTCCCATAACCGCGATGAGTCCGCCAGCACGCAATTCAATTTCGCTGCGACGCCAACGCAGTGCTGTACTTAGCAACGAAAGAAACGCTACGGCAATCATCGCCACACAGACAGCGCGATGTGGCGGGAGTCCGAGGGCATAGACGAGCATTGGCACGGCGAAAATCGACCCGACGCCCGTTAGGCCGAAAGCGAAGCCGAAAATAATCCCACAGACTAGAGCGAGAAGCCACATTGCAACCTTTGCGCTTTAGGAGCGCCTATCGACGAACGGCGAGCAACTTCGGACTTCAGAACCTGATCCCCAATTTCAAGAGCAATCCGACAAGTCCGATTGCGTCATCTTTGTGCGCCGTATGCAACAGAGCCTGCTCTTGTTCGGTCAGATGCCGACAGATGTAATGCGTGGCGTGCCGCAGTGAGATCGTTTCGAAATGCGGTTTTGCCTCATCCGGTTCTCCGCCTGAGAAGACTACAATGCGGATGCGGCAGTGTTGCGCTGGACCGCCGTGCGAGCAGGAGCGCTCGCCGCGAAGCACAGCCTCCGCAGTTGCGCGCGGGTCCTCGCAACAACCAAATCGGCGCAGAACAGTTTCAATAACGGGCAAAGTGTAAGCAGCGCGATTCAAGCGGTAGTGACTTTCCTTTACTTCGCTGATTATCATGTCCATTCGATCAGTCGGTGCGTCGAGCAACGGATCGGGCGGCAATGTCTGCCGCTTGCTCGGAATCCAGCGACCGGCGCGCGGGAAACGAATCGCAAGAACATCGACATCAGTAAGAGTAACAGTGTTTCCGTGATTCAGACTAACGACCGGGTACTCCGTTTCAGTAAAATAGCCGTTGAGCCGGAGATACGCTTGAACCAGAGCAACGGCCGCGTCCATCAGCGCGCACTAGGTAGTAAAGGCACAAAGGCTCTCGTGAGTTTCGGAGAGCCGGTTGGAACGCGGGAGCACTTCGCGCAACTGCACCGCCGCGGTTTCTGGAGCGGTGCTGTTGATGTAAATGCCGGCGCCGAGTTCAAACCCTGCGGCAACCGCCAGTCGCGGAACGATCTCGATATGCCAATGAAAACGCTCCGACAATTCCGTAGTCAGCAACATAAAATTGTAGGGTGGATCATTGAGACACAGATCAAGCCGCAAAAGCACTTCCTTAAAAATCGTAGCCAGATCACTCAACTCGGAATCGTCAACATCGGCAAAGTGCGCCCTGCGTTCGATCGGCACGATCCAAGTCTCGAACGGGTGTCTCGACGCATAGGGTGCGAAGGCAACAAAGGATTTGCTCACGGCCACTAACCGTTCTTCCTCGTTTAACTCTTGTTCAACCATGTCGCAGTAAACGCAGCGACCATATCTGCGCTCGTAGCGCTCAACTCCTTCAATTTTTATCCGCGCATATTGCGGGATTATCGGCGTGGCGATGATCTGTGAGTGCGCGTGCTGAATCGACGCGCCCGCCGCTTCGCCATGATTCCCGAAGATCAGCACGTATTTGAGACGCTTGTCCGCGCGTAATGCCAGATAGCGCGCTCGATGTGCACTCAGCACAATCATTACCTCCGCTTCGCTCAAGTCCGCCAGTTTCGTGTCGTGCCGCGAAGTCTCGATCACAACTTCATGCGCGCCGGTCGGCGGCGCGACTTCGTAAATGCCATGATGCCGCCGCTGCGCTTTCGCTTCGCCAAAAAATGCCGGAAACTTGTTAGGAACAACGCGGACGGACCAATCGCCGGCTTCTCCGGACGGATAACGCAGCAGATCAGTGCTACTTGTGTCTTCGTGCCCAGGACAGAACGGACATGTGCTTCGCAAACCCTTTCGTTGGGAAGTAGTTTTTCGCGCCCGGGCAAAATCAGACGATCGTTTGCCCCGCTCTGGTGCGATATTCACCCATTCAAGCGTGATTGGATCCTGGCGAAGCTCGGCCATTTCTTTTAATGCGTTTAAACCGCGCGGGCTCTTAAAAGCGCGCCTTTGCTATCATCACCTGTCGATGTGCGCGGCCATCTCGGCATTCATCGCTTTGCGTTGCTCGAGCAGTTTGTTTATGACCGCAACAATCGCATCGATCCGCTTTTCGCCAGTAGCACTGTTCATCTGGGCGAGGAGCTTTTCAATTTCGGTATCCTGCGCCTTCTGTTGTTCTATTATTTTCGCATGAACCGGCATCATCTCGCGATGCTTCTGCTGATTCATTCCCTGCATTCCGCCCGAATCTTGGGCGAACACCGTCGCGCTCTGAAGCGCGACGGCCAATGCGGCTGCCACTATGTATCTTACTTTCATGTTGGTGTCTCCGGTTATGATTCGCGGCACGTTGTCGCGTTCTTTTCACCACCCAAATTGCAAGGAAATTCCGCGGGTTGCTCCGCGTTTCTTCGGAAAGAACGCGCAATATTTCGCATCCAATTTAGCGCACAGTCTGGATCAACCAGCAAAAGCACTAGTCGATCACAGTTCCGCAACAGACCTCGTGCGGACGATTACTGCTTATAGTTGTTTTTCTTGCTTCCCCGCATCTTCGCAACCTCGGATGCGATTCGTGCAAGCTGCCTGCTTGTATCGTTGGGTGGGATCTTTAGTTCGATGACGGAAACACCGTTAGATTTTCGTGCGCGCCGCAGAGCCGCATCGAATTCCCCTTTCGTGGATGCCGTAGTGCTCTGACCGCCGCGCACAAGCTCGCAGACTTTCCTGTAATCCCACTGCGTGATCTGATTGAAACATCCGGCGCGGATGCTTCGCATTGTGCCGTAGCCGTCATTGTTAAGAATAATGATGATCGGATTGAGATCGAGACGAACGATGGTCGAGATTTCGACACCAGTCATTTGGAATGCACCATCGCCGACCAAGACGTAGGGGCGTAGCTTTGCAGCAGCCATCGCTACGCCGATGCTTCCGGGAACAGCGAATCCCATCGACATGTAATATGCAGGCGCGATGAACTGCGCCTGCCGAGCGCTCCGGATACCCACTGCACCGAAGATCGCGTCGCCTACATCGGCGACAACACAGCAACGCTCGTCGAGATGTAGGGAAAGAATGCGAAAAACCTCGACCATGGTTAGCGAGTCGAAGCATTCTGCCTTTTTCAACGGTAAAGGTACCGCGTGGGGATTAGGATGGTGGAAGCGCTTCGGCTTAATCTTCGCAGTCGCGAGCGACTTAAGGAAATCGGGAAACTGAATCGATTCATAACGATGATATTGAACGCTCACGCGCTCGGTCGTTGCCAGAACCGTCCGTCTGCGATCGAGCTTCGCGGTGTAAAAGCCCATGCTCATGTCGGTGATGAAAGTGCCCAACATGAGAACGAGGTCAGCCGATTCCACGTACTTGCGGACATGTTCGTCGCTGCTCATCGCCCCGCCGTAAACGCCGATGTACAGACGATGATTCTCCGGAACGGCACTCTTGCTTAAGAGATCAGCCGCGATCGGAATGTTCATGCGTTCGGCCATTCGTATGACTAGTCTAGCGGTGCGATAACGCGCCAATTCTACGCCCGCCAGAATCACTGGTTTCTTGGCAGCACGAATAAGGGTGAGCGTCTCTTCGAGCGCCGCTGTTAGCGTGCGGGAATCGGACTCTTCGGGTACGCCGGCAGAAATTCCGCTTACTGGAATCTTGCGGTCCACCATGTCGTGCGGGATCTCGATATAAACAGGCCGCTTGTGACGCAGACACGCTTCGACACAACGGACAATCTCGGAAGCTGCTCGCTGCTCATCAAGCAAGACAGTACTTGCGACCGTCACTTCGTCGTACACCCGGCGTTGAGTTTCGAAAGTCTTGACCTTGTGATGAAGCAACGGGTCTTTTTCGCGATCTTTCCGGCCAGGCGCGCCGCTTACGACTACTACCGGTGATTTCTCGGCGTACGCGCCGGCAATTGCATTCAGAACATTGAGACCGCCCACACAATAAGTAACGCACACCAAACCGATGCCGTTGATGCGCGCATAAGCATCAGCCGCAAATCCTGCCGCGGGTTCGTGCGTCATGGTGATGCTTCGGATTTTCGACTTCTCAAGCCAGCTAAACGTGGGCAAGGCGAAATCGCCGGGAATACCGAAGCTGTGACGGACCCAGCGGCCTCGTTCGCGGCAACGCGTTTGACGCTAAGCGTGGCGATTTGAACCGGCGTCTCACCAACTAATCGTCGTAGCTCTCGAATGCGCGAACTACGCATCCGTACGGAAAAGCTGCGCCATTTTTCGGTATCAGGCGCCGCGCCGCAGAGTGACAACCGTTACAGATACGGACAATGAATCCCGAATGACGGGTAAAGTGCGTGTGGCACTGGAATCATAATCGCGGCCAAGAGCAGGAACGCGAACCAGCCGAGCGCGCGGCGTCCCGGGTTAAGCGGAGTAATGTCATCTAGCGCGGGCACGTCTCGGGTGCCGGCGATGAACCAGACAATCGCCGCCCATATCATCAATCCCGGCCAAACGAAGAGCGCCAACGCAAATAGCGTGACGAGAGCGCCGACACTGACTGCATGTCCGCGTCTCGCCCCCAAAAGGGCGTGCGCCATATGTCCGCCGTCGAGTTGACCGATCGGCAGCAAATTGAGCGCGGTGACCAACAAGCCGAGCCAGCCGGCAAACGCGAGCGGGTGCAGCATGAGTTGATGTCCCGCTATTGTGTCCGCACCCAGGGCAATTTTTGCCAGGATCGCCAACAGGAATGATGAACCGACTTGAACTCCTGTATGCAACATGTCGGAGGACGAAGGGCCGACGACAATGCGCGAGCGTTGAAGTCCGATCAATAGCGCGGGAATGGCGAAGACCAATCCGGCGAGCGGCCCAGCGACAGCGACATCAAAGCTGGCGCGCCGGTCCGGCGCGAGCGATTTCAGTTTGATAAACGCGCCGAAAGTTCCGAGCGCGAAAGGTACCGGGATAAAGTAAGGCGGCGTTACGCGAATGCCGTGATGTTTGGCCGCAAAATAGTGACCAAGCTCATGCGCACCCAGAATCAGCATCAATCCGAGGCTGTAAGGTAAACCAACTGCGAACCGGCCCGGTTCCTTGATAAGATCGACGCCGGCGTGTAATGCGCCGGCCCAAGTGGTCGTTATGAGCGTGAGCACAAAAAGCAGCCAATGCACTCCCCACTTTGGCCGCTCCAGTGCTGCCGACGGCCGGGCAAGCTGGTCAATTCCCGGAATAAGAGCGATCTTTACCTCTCCGCCCTGGTCGCCCTCTTCAAGAATTGGCGTGAGCTTGTCCGCTGCGAAAACGTGTGTGAGTTGCGAGAGTGCGCTTTGCGGATCTGTTCGCAGCTTCCCTTCGAAAAGCACGCCGCCGGCGCGCGTTTGGTGTCCTGCTACCGCCAAGACCGGCATTACACGTTGCTGAAAATCTGCCAGTGTCTCCGCGCCAATAGCTGGCGTCTCCGAAGAACCGGTCTCACGCGGTGCGGCGCCTCTGCTTCTCGCGCCGAGCATGTAACCAATTGCGAGAAACACCAACATGAAGATAAGCCAAGTCGCCAGGATGCTCATGGGCGCCTACTCCTTTTTGCTGAGTATCAATCCAAGATTGTAAAACAACGCCACGAGCGCGCCGGCAAACCAGCCGAGAACAAAGGTCCCCAGGATGCCAAGGCAGACTTCACCAGGCGAAACATGCTCACGAAGGATCGGTGCAACATCGATTCCGTGGAGAAGACTGTTAAAGAAAATAATCGCCGTCTCACGCGGCACCGTGCTCATTGTCAGAACGCAGCCCAGATAAAAAAGAACGCCGGTTGCGCCGAAGGCAAACCCCAAATGTCGTGGACTAAGTGTTCTTGCCGTGTTGTTCATGATTCTCTTTTCCGTCAGCGCCGTGACCCATGAAGAGATGGCATCCAACCATCAGCACGAAGAAGATCACGAGCGCAACGTTACCACTGACTCCAATCGCGGGCAGAAGAAACGCCACGAGAAATGCTAATCCGCAACCGATCAACATTCCGAGGGCATGTTTCATGATGCAGATTGCTGATCTTACGGATCATTCATCTTTCCGACTTTCTCTTTCCAGGTGAGGTACCCGTCTGCCAGGAAACCCGGTAAAGAAGTGGCACAGAACCAATCAAAGGATGGCTGCAACGGATTTGCACGTAGGTGCCGGCGTGCAGCGAGTCAACTGTGGAGGGTGCACCATCACGGAAAAACCCTGTATCCTTCAAATTCCACGCGAACGCCTCCGGCTTGGATGCTCCTGTGAGAACGATCATTAGGCTCTGGCGATCGATTCGCTGCACTGTCCCTGACATCTCATGACTCATCTGAGAAGGCACTGCGTCAACGCGTGCGGGGTTGCTAAGACCGAAACAGCCTGTCGCGAGCGCCACGGCAATCCGGATCATCGATGTCGATCTTGGATTCATTATTTTATCTCCTGTGTCGATTGTTACTGCTTAATCTTGTTGTGTAGAAGCGCGAAGAGCCATGCGGCCAAAAGCGCAACCACATTCCAGATCACCAGGCCGGAAACAAATGTCGTAAAGGTCGTAACGTTTTCACCGAGGCGCGCGTTGATGTGAAGCGCGTAATGCATGAACCAGTCACGCGATCCGGGGATCAATGCCACGCCGACGAAACAGATGACATATACGATGCTAATCCATGCTGCTGTTACTTTGAGGAGATGTTTGGTATTTATCATATTCTTATACCCTCTTCTTTGTGATTATTGCTTTTAGTCATGCATGGGCGAAACCGAGCCGCATCACATCCATCAATTCTACGTTCACTGTCAGGTCTGGACCAATCGTCAGAACGTGATTCGGGGCAACCCTGATCCAGGCTGTTGGATTCTCATTCAACCGCTCGGAGGCGATGATAACTGTTCTTTCACTCGGATCACATTCGACAAATCGGCAGACGTTCTCAGTAACTTGATACTTCCGGCCAGCCGAATAATAGAGAGAGGCTGGCTCCACTGTCGGGTCCGAAACATAGCGGACAGCCGCGAGACTTTGTCCATTGGTCACAGCGAAGTTATAATAGGACGGCGCAGAGAAGCCTGCTTCCGCCGTCCATTGCTCCAATTGTGCGATTGTGCGCACCAGTGCCTGACCTATTTCTTTCGCCGAACATTCTTTTCCGCTATCTCCGAGCAGACTTAGGAAAACGGCAAAGGCATGTTCCGAATCGGTCGTTCCTTCAATCGTGTTGTAAAGTTGGTCGGGTAAAGACGCGCGCAGACGACGCCTGATTTGCCAGAATCCTTCAATGGTGCCGTTGTGCATCCAGAGAAATCGGCCCGATTGAAATGGGTGACAGTTTGCCTCGGAGACACGCATTCCGGGCGAAGCCGCACGCACATGCGCGAAGAAGCAAGATGATTTCACATGCTCACTGAGACGACGCAGATTCTGATTGCTCCAGGCCGGAGTAAGGCTGCTAAACACACACGGGGTCGGAGTAATGTTTCCTGCATACCATCCTACGCCAAAGCCGTCGCCGTTGAGCGGTTCTATCCGTTCTTTGGCTTTAAAGCTTTGCAGGATCAGCGAATTCTGCGGGCGATACAGCAAATCCGCCAAGAGAATCTCAGGCCCTTTGTAGCAGAGAAATCTACACATTCTTGGGCTCGCCTCCTGTATGAGGGCCAGTTATGTAATCCTCAGCATGCCTTTGAAACTCGGCCAAACATCCAATCGAGCAGAAATAATATCGCTGCCCTTTAAAGACGAGAGACTCTTTCATGTGCCTCTCATCAAGCTGCATCCTGCACACCGGGTCTATCACTATCCGTGATTCAGCACTCATACAGGTGCATGCATTCCGTGTCTGTGCCCGCCCGGCTGCTTGCTAGTTTGTCAATCACCGCACAAGCGGTGTTCTAACACGCAAGGAAAGGTTTAAGACGCGCGCTTGCGGTGATCAATTGTCGTCGAGCTGCTAATGCATTTCCGGCGTCGCGCTGCCTTCGGCTTCATGCTTCATCATGCCACCCTCCATCATGCCATGCATGCCGCCCATTTTCTGGTGCATCGCCTTTCGTTGCTCAACCATCTTCGTGATGACGGCAGCGATGGCATCGATTTTCTTTTCTCCAGTAGCGGCGTTCATCTCAGCCACTAATCTGTCGAGTTCGGCGTCTTGCGCTTTCATCTCGGCCGCCATCTTCTGATGCTCCTGCATCATGCCGCCCATTTTTCCATGTTCGCCTTGCGCAAGAAGCACCGCGCCGGGCAAAGCCGCGGCAATGGCGATTGCTAATATCTTTGCTGTTTTCATTATGTTTGCTCCATCTCTGTTGTTTGTGTTTCAGGTGAACGATCTACAAGAATCGTTCGGTTTTTAAACTATTATCGCTGTCAGGCATAAACGGGGTAATTGGGTTCGAACATCATTGAGCGAATATGAGAATTAATGTCCCCCGGTATTTCACGCGTAGCGAGATTCTGGCGGCGAGCGGTCTCGACAACAGCAGCGGCCACGGACACTGAGACTTCTCGAATCGCACTAAGACGCGGGTAGACGCGACCTTCGTTCAGATCTGTTTGAGAAACTTGTTGCGCGAGTGCGTGCGCAGCGGCCAGAAACATTTCATTGGTCACGAGCCGACTCGCGCAAGCGATTACGCCCAGGCCAACGCCAGGAAATATGTAAACGTTATTGCCCTGCGCTGGGACGAATTTCTGGTCACCAATTCTCACCGGATCGAAGGGACTCCCGCTGGCGAAAATCGCGCGACCATTTGTCCATCGATAAGCCTCTTCACCGGTGCACTCCGCCACCGACGTCGGGTTCGACAGCGCGAAGATGATCGGTCGCGTGTTCACCTTTGCCGCAGCTTCGAGAATGCGATGCGAGAACACTCCCGCTTTTCCCGTTACGCCGACTAACACAGTGGGCTTGATCGCTTCGACAATCGCAGCGCCGTCAGACAAGAATTCGTGATCATGTGCAAACGACCGCTTATGCTCGGCCAGATCATCGCGATTGCTTACAACCAGGCCTTTAGAATCCACGAACCAGCAACGCGTGCGCGCCGCGCTTTGGGACAAACCTTTCTCAGCCATTGCGGCCACGACTAAGTTCGCAATTCCAATACCTGCTTCGCCGGCTCCGAAAAAGACGAGACGTTGATCGGCTAGCGACCCGCCGGTTATTCGCAACGCACCGTACAAACCCGCTAAAGCGACAGCAGCCGTGCCCTGCATGTCGTCATTAAATGAGCAGACGCTCTCACGATATTTTTTCAGAAGGCGAAAGGCGTTGTTATGAGCGAAGTCCTCGAATTGGATTAATGCGCGTGGAAAAACCTCCGTTGCCGCTGACATGAATTCATGCAACAGGCTGTCGTACTCTTCGCCACGGATTCGTCGCTGATTTAAACCAAGATATAACGGGTCGGCTAGCAGCGCCGTGTTGTTCGTCCCGACGTCGATCGTTACGGGAAGACACTGTGATGGCGGAATCCCGGCGCACGCGCTGTACAAGATGAGTTTTCCCACTGGAATTCCCATCCCGTTTGCACCGAGGTCGCCGAGGCCGAGAACCCGTTCCCCGTCCGTTACCACAATCACGCGAACGTCGCGCTCCGGCCAGTTGCGCAAAACTTCGGCGACGCGGCCACGATCGTTTGCCGTGACAAAAAGACCACGCGTCCTGCGAAAAATATTACTGTACTCCTGGCATGCCTGTCCCACTGTGGGCGTGTAAATAAGCGGCACGATCTCTTCGATGTGATCGACGAGCGTTCGATAAAATAACGTCTCGTTTCGATCCAGGAGGGCGATCAGAAAAATGTAACGCTCCAGGGGCGTAGATTCGCGGCGCAGATTCGCGAGCACCCGCTTGACCTGCTCTTGCTGTGCTTGAACATGCGCGGGCAAAAGTCCCCGAAGCCCAAGCGCATCTCTTTCTGCTTCCGTGAAAGCGGTCCCTTTGTTGGTTGCCGGATCATGCAGAAGATCAACGCCTCGGCGGGACACATAACCCGCGGGGCTAGTCAACGGAGTTGGCTCTCGCTTGTTATTGGGCTGTAATTTCGTACTCGCGATGCAAGCATCTTCAAACCCGCTGCACATCACTCCGGAAAAGCTGCGCGTTTTTCGGCCTTTCATCAATTCAATTTGATTTCTGCTAACGCATGACGTTCTGCGCGGTGATGCCGTCCACTCACTCTACCGTATAAAGTTGCGGCTCCCTCCGAAATTTCTCGGCGCATGAAGGACAGCACACGATGTGTTCCTCGCCGCCGTAGAAAACTTTCGTGCGCTCCTCCGCTGGCCCGATTTTCTTAGTGCAGACCTTGCACCGGATGGTCGGTTCATCCGCTGGAAGAAAAGAAAACTCCCGCGTCACTTAGTGGGTCTCCCGTTTATGTCTTGAACCACGGCGGGCTAATGTGTCCCCATCCGCGAGTAATCGGTCTTGGCGCAGCTGAACCATTTCAACCGGTTTGAAATCGCGACGCGGAGCCGCGAGTTTCTCTAATGTTGGCTCCAATTTCCCGGTCCCATGAATTTTCAAGTCCGGCGCGCCTAACGAATGGAAGGTCGATCGGCGCGCGCACGGGATGTCCCCAACGGTCGCACGAGCATTGGCTGGGGTAGCAGGCGGAAGAACACACTTTGTTGATCGCGCTGGCCAGCTCCTGTGCATTCACAGGTTTGGCGATGCATTCGGTTCCACCATGCTGCTGCACGATCGGCTTCATGTAACACTCTTCCAGATCAGTGAGCGCGAGCAACGGCGGCACGTGCCGGCACATTGACAGCGCCTCCAGCAGCGCCAGTCCATGAATCACCGGATCCAGATCGAGGATTATGACAGCCAGATCGTCAACGTCTCCGGTCAACGCCCGAAAGGCGTCGCTGCTTGTTTTTGCAAGTTGGATCACGCGTTGGGCGCTCGTCGCCGCTTCAAACCCAGCTTTGGCGATAGCATGGTCACTGCTGATCAGAAGTATCCTGCTTTTATACATACTTGACGCTCCGCGGTCTCCATCTTCACGCGACAATTTGAAACCCGCCGCTAGCTTGGCGCTACGCATCGCTTCGGAAAAGCTACGCGTTTTTCGCGTCACGCGCTTCGATGACAGCCCACAATCCGTGCTGGATGCCTTAGCTCACGCTCGCGTGAGTGATGCGCGGAAACTGGTCGGCGATTTCCCCGCTATTTTCTTGAACGAGCGATTGAATTGCGAAAGCGATTGAAACCCTACGTCAAATGCAATTTCGCTGATGCGAAGTTTTGGATTCTGAAGGAGGTTACGTGCCTTCTCAATACGGGTGCGCGCAACATACTCGGTGAAATTGATGCCAGTCGCGTGCTTGAATTTCTCACTGAAGTAGTTC
Source organism: Candidatus Udaeobacter sp. (assembly GCA_035652195.1). GTDB lineage: Bacteria > Verrucomicrobiota > Verrucomicrobiia > Chthoniobacterales > UBA10450 > Udaeobacter. Next base: position 101,778 of record DASREH010000135.1, read on the forward strand.
GCGCTCATGTTCACCGCGCGAGCGACTCCGCCCAACGTCAGCTCTTCCTGAAAATGTTCAACAATGTGGCCCCGCGCGCGCGCCACTTCGTCTGGCTCGAATTTCGCCTTCTGAATGGCGAGCTGGTTAGCGCAAGAGGCAAGGTGCTCGGCAAAAACGGCGAGCAATCGAATAACTGATTCGTACTGCCGCGGACTCAGCACGCGAGTGTTAAAATAGGTTTCTTCGACCTGTTTTAGATCGACATCCGTCCCCCATTTCAGAAGCGTGCGGGCCACGCGATTGAATTGCGCTTTGTCCGGGTGGTGCAGCAGAATCTGACCAGTGTGCAAAAATGCGATCAGATTGTCCCCGACGCGCACCGGCACTGCTGTTTCACACAGACCAGCAAAGCATTTAAGAGTGCGAGGGTGTAGCCGCGCTTCCTTTTCCAGCTTCTGTTGGAGCGCGTAGCAGGAGGCGCACGACACGTTCGTTTTTGCCATTAACGCGCAAAACGGATTTCTCTCGCGCTGCGCAAAGCGAATCACATTCAGCATCTCGGGAGCATGAAGCGCAAGCGGCAGACCGGTCGCGCGCGTAAACGCCTTCTCGTAATCCCGGTAAAGGCGCGACTTGGATAATGCCCCCAGCACAGCTTCTTCGCCGCGGCCAGACTGTGGTCTCATTTCAATCGACCGCCCGCGTTTGTTTTTAATCGGTTTCTGTGGGCGCATTTCGCGAAAAATTTCCGAACACTCGATATCGACACTCACTGTTTAACGAAAAGCGGAGGTAAACCCCTTAAGCAATTTAGCCGATTGTACAAACTGTTTGTGGAGAGACGTACAAATGATGGCCTCCATGACCCCATCGCGATTCCTTTCCTATAAATTGGTATGCCGCAGCCGCAGAGCGTTCGCGACCACCGAGACTGATGAGAAACTCATCGCCGCTCCTGCGATAATCGGGCTCAGAAGAATCCCGAAAAACGGGTAAAGGACGCCAGCAGCGATTGGAATGCCGAGCGCGTTGTAGATAAACGCGAAGAAAAGATTTTGCCGAATGTTGCGCATTGTTGCGCGGCTCAGGTTGATCGCTTTCTCGATGCCGCGCAGATCGCCTTTCACCAGCGTGATACCGGCGCTTTCCATCGCCACATCAGTGCCAGTGCCCATCGCAATGCCAACGTCAGCGGCCGCAAGTGCCGGCGCATCGTTGATCCCATCTCCCGCCATCGCGACGACGTGTTTCTGCTTGCGAAGCATTCGCACCCACTCGTTTTTACGCTGCGGCTCAATGCCGGCTTCAACTTCATCTATGCCGAGCTTTTCGGCGACAGCCAGTGCCGTGCGTTTGTTGTCGCCAGTAAGCATGGTCACCCTAATTCCAAGCTTATGCAGATGCTCGATGGCAACAGGTGTCGATTGTTTTATCGGATCGGAAACGGCGAGAATGCTAGCGGCGCGTCCCTCGATAGCAACAAAGATGGCCGTCTTTCCGTATGCTTGAAGTTCAGTGGCTTTCGCTTCGAGCGCATCGAGGTCGCGAACGTTTTGCGCTTTGAGAAATTGCGGGTTGCCCACAAGCACGCGTTTTCCGTTCACTTCCCCGCTAACACCGCCTCCGGTGCTGGATTGAAAATCCGCCACCTTCGCCAGCGTTAGATCTCGATCTTGCGCGCCGCGCACAATCGCGGAGGCGAGCGGGTGTTCGCTTTGCTGCTCGATTGCCGCCGCAGCGGCGAGCAATTCGTTTTCCTCCAGCCAGCCGGAAACAATGATCGTCGTCAGGCGCGGTTTGCCTTCGGTAAGCGTACCGGTTTTGTCCACGACGAGGGTGTCCACTTTTCCCATTACCTCGATCGCTTCGGCGTTCTTGATCAACACGCCGGCTTGCGCGCCACGTCCGACACCCACCATTATCGACATGGGCGTGGCAAGGCCGAGCGCACAGGGGCACGCGATGATCAAGACAGCGACGGCGTTAACGATGGCATAAGCAAAGCGCGGCTCTGGACCGAATGTCACCCATGCAATCAATGTAATGATCGCAGTCGCAATGACCGCCGGCACAAATACCGACGCGACTTTATCCGCCAGTCCCTGGATCGGCGCGCGGCTGCGTTGAGCTTGCGCGACCATCTCGACGATTTGCGCCAACACTGTCTCGCTTCCGACGCGTTCAGCTTCCATCAGGAAACTGCCGGTCTGATTGACCGTTCCGCCGGTCAGCCGATCGCCCGCTCTCTTTTCAACCGGCATCGGCTCGCCAGTGATCATCGATTCGTCGATGCTCGTCCTGCCTTCGGTGACTTTTCCATCGACTGGAACTTTTTCGCCGGGCCGGACTCGCAGTTGATCTCCGCGCTCGACTTCGTCCAATGAAACATCGCGTTCTTCGCCCTTGCGGACGACGCGGGCAGTGCGCGGTGCCAAGTCGAGCAAGGCGCGAATTGCCGCGCCAGTGCGACTGCGCGCGCGCAGTTCGAGAACTTGTCCAAGCAACACAAGCACCGTGATAATCGCAGCTGCCTCAAAGTAGATGTCGATCTTGCCGTGCTGCTGAAACGAGGATGGAAAAATACCCGGCGCAAGCATGACGACCGCGCTGAAGAGGTACGCGACGCCCACACCCATCGCGATGAGCGTAAACATGTTCAGCGAACGGTTGAGGAGCGATTGCCATCCGCGTTTGAAAAATGGCCAACCTGCCCACAGCACTACCGGCGTGCTGAAAACAAATTGTATCCAGCGCGAGAGATTGCCAATCGCCCACGCCGGGGCATGCGGAATCATGTGCGCCATAGCGAGACAAAAGACCGGAAGGGTGAGTGCGGCACCAATCCAGAACCTCTGTGTCATATCGCGCAGCTCGGCGTTGTCCTCTTCGGCGCCTCCCACCACGTTCGTCGGTTCCAGCGCCATCCCGCAAATCGGGCAATTGCCTGGCTTATCCTGCTCGATCTGCGGATGCATCGGGCAGGTGTAAATGGTTTTGGCAGGCGTGCGCTGGGGTGCCGTCTCTTCTAGCGCCACGCCGCATTTCGAGCATCTACCCGGCCTGTCGCTCCCAGCATCCGCGTGCATTGGACAAATGTATTTTGGCATTGCCGAAGCCGATGCCACCAAGCCGTTGCGGCCGTCCATCGCGGCCGAATGAATCTGCGAGTCAGAAGGGTTCATTTTTCCTTGCGACTCGACCAATGGATCGCGCGGATGCGCCATCCCAATTCATCCTTTGTCAGCACGATCAACTCGACGCCCGCGCTGTCGACTTTGCGGCCCTGGAAAGTTCCCGTCGTTTTACTCGTCGCTGTCGTCCAAGCGACGTTGCCTTCTTGTTTGATTACCAAGGGCGACCGATCAGTTTTCGTCGCATTGGCAAAATCGATGTCTTCAGCCAAATGTTCGCGCTCGTATTCTGCGCGCGTTTGCGATTCTCCACTTTCAAGAATCACTGCGTCTGGCGAAAGTGCCGCAAGCACTGCTGCACGGTCAGCGTGAATTAAAGCTTGGTGAAAACCTTCAACTGCCGCTTTGACTTCTCCAGTGTCAGTAGGAGCCGTTTGTCCAACTATATCATTGGCCGCAAATGGAAGCAGCAGCAGACTAACAAACCATAATCTGAAATTTACTGTCGTGGTCTTCAATGCAGTTCGTTCAGTTTCGCCTTCATCTGATCAATTTCCCGCTGCTGGCTTGAAATGATCTCGCGGCATAGTTGTTTGATTTCCGGATCGTTGATCGCTGCTTGCTCGCACATAAGGATTGCACCGCCATGATGAGGAATCATGGACCGCAAAAATTGCTTATCTGAAATTCCAACCTGTCGCCTGATGCCCGACCAAAACAGGACAAGGGCGATTACACTCGCGATCGCAATCAGCGCGTTCCATTTCTTGTTCGGATACATTGTGCTCATCAATGCAACTTCGATAAGCACCATGGGAGCGGCCATGAGACCGGGCATATAGACTTGGTTGAAGTTGGAAAACACGTTCGAAAAAGAATCAACCATTGCATACATCAGCATGTACATAGCTAAGAAGGACAAGAGGGTCATGATCACGAGACGGATGTAATGATGTTTATTCATAAGACTTATTAATCTCCTTACGAATGTTGATGTCCTGTGTGCTCAGTGGCTTTACTCGGCGCTGCCGTCGCGTCGATTCCGTCGCGGCGCAGGTCGTCTGTGGTCGCATTTGTTGCTACTGTGCCTTCGGGATGCTGATACCAACCGGGATCCTTGTAGCTGGTTAGGCCTTCGCGCACTTTCAGAACAGTGAAAAGGCCGCCCATCGTGATGTAATCGAAGGGGCCTTGACCCCCCACCATGGGAGTACTGTTTCTGGGAACAGCCATGCCCATTTCGGCCATATCTCCCATGCCGTCCGTGCCCATGGTCATATAGCCCGGCAGCAAGCTAGCTCGAATTTTCTCGTCGAGCTTGCCAGGCTTGACACCGATCATGTTCGGAAACATGTCACCCATCTGCGTCATGACATGGTGAGTCATATGGCAATGCATCGCCCAATCGCCCGGCTCATCCGCGACAAAGTCGAATGTGCGCGACTGGCCTACGGCAGTGAGCACGCTCGTCTCAACCTGCCGCGCTGACTCTTGGATTTGCCCCCCATCGGTTTCGGTGACTTGAAACTGATAACCGTGCAGATGAATCGGGTGATGGCTCATGGCGCCCAGGTTAATCAGCCGGATGCGGACGCGGTCACCGAGCTTTGCCACCATTGGTTCGGTGGCAGGAAATGCTTTCGCATTAAAGGTGAAAACGTTGAAGTCGGTCATCTGATTTGGATTGGGCCGTTGCGTGCCGACGATCAATTGCCATTCGTGTGTCATGAACACGAAATCGCGATCGGGGCGCGGGCCTTTAGGATTGCGGGGATGGATCACAAATGGGCCTACCGTGCCGAGCGCCATCTGGGTCATCTCGTCGTGATGGGAGTGGTACATCTGCGTGCCGTGCTGACGAAGCGTGAATTCGTATTTGAACGTTTCGCCCGGCTGCATGATTTTCTGCGTAAGCCCGGCTACACCGTCCATGCCGTTGGGCAATAAAACGCCGTGCCAATGCACGCTGGTGCCGGCCGGCAAATGGTTCGTGACATAAATGCGGACACGGTCCCCTTCCACGGCTTCGATTGTCGGACCGTGCACATGCCCGTTATAACCCCAGCAATGCGCTTTTAATCCCGGGGCAAACTCATGCTCTACCGGCTCGGCAATGAGGTGAAATACCTTTATGCCGTCCACGATTTTCCACGGCAGAGAGAAACTGTTCGGCGTAATGACCGGATTATAATCGCGACCAGCTTGGCCGGGTGGATGGATCGGCTTTGGGTCGATTCGGTCCCGGAGCGGTAAATTTTTATTCGCAGCGGCGGTCGTCTCGCGCGGTTTGTCAGGTTGGCGCGTTTTGACTTCCTGAGCGGAACTGAGCTTTTGCAATAATGCTGCGCCGCCGGCAACCGTTCCGGCCCCGGCAAGAAATTTCCGTCGTGTAATCATGTTTTATTCCTTCCCTTGGTTTTGAAATGAAACGAATTTTCCGGTGAGACTTCCACCAACAGCTTTTTCGAGTTCGGCACGAGCGACCCAATAATCACGCAGCGCCTCGACTGAATCCGCGCCCGTCTTCACTTCCTCCTGTTTTGCCTGCAGAAGCTGAAATGGGCTGATTTGCATCGCGTTGTATTGGAGCTGCGATTCTTCCGTCACACGCGTACGGGTCGGCAACGCCGTCGATTTGAAATACTCGACCTCCCGCCGCGCCAGCAACATTCGATCACGGGCGGAGCGAACGTCAGAACGGATATCGGCAGCGAGGGCGAGATAGCGTTGTTCAGCTTGGCGCGTTTTCGCGCTTGCCCTCGCCGATGCCGGTTGACCCTGATTGAAAATCGGGATTGGCACTATCACACTTGGTCCAACGGAGTGAAGGCCGCCCTCAATCTCGTGCTCGTAATGAGTGCCGATCTCTGCTTGCTGTAAGATTGCCTCGGCTGGTGCGATGCCGCGCGCACGCGCCTGAGCTATGAATTGCTGGCGAGCAGCAGCAAGGTCGAGCCGCTGCTGGATCGCCCGCGATTCAAGGCGTGAAGTGGCGAGTTCACTTCCGGGAAGATCGGGCAGCCGCGGCGCAACCGTCCAATTCGTTTGCTCGCCGAATACGCCCATTAGCTTGTTCAATTTCTCGCGACTCGCGACTGCCTCGGCTTGTGCTTTCGCTAGCTCGATTTTTGCCTGCGCGTGCGACGCCTGTTCATTGGAAAGATCAAGGCTCGTGATATTACCTGCTTGGTGCATGCGCAGCGCAGTTTCAGCAGAACGCTCAGCCCCTTCGGCGACAGTTTTCCGCAGATCAACAAGCTGCTGGTCGCCCTGATGCTCGTAGAATGCGGAGCGCACTTCGGCGGAGAGATTTAGAATTTCATGACCAACGCGCAGTTTCGCTGCTTCGAACTGCGCTGCAGCGATTCGCTTGCGCAGCGGGAGAAGCACGATGTCGATGAATTCTTGTAAGAGATCGATCTCCGCCGCTTGACCCGGAAGGCGTCGTTCGAATGTGAAAACCGGATTCTTAAGCAGACCTGCTTCGACTAAATCCGCCTGCGCAATTCCAAGTTCCTCATATGTCGCCTGCAAACTGTGATTGTTTAACAGCGCGACTTGCACTGCTGAGTTGGCGGTTAATGAACGGCGGAGGAGTGAAGCAACCGCCACTTGCGCTTGAGCATCCTCCGCGCTGCCGCGATTCCATTGCACGCGCTTGCCAGTTCTCAGGTGAACCGTGTTTGCCAGCTCTCGAAACGCGGGATTTGGATCGACATGCGCGCAGCCTGCGATGCCGACAATCGCCGGGAGAACGAAAAGTTTTCGCAGCATCATTGCCCTGCTTTCTTTTTGGCGAGTGTCATTCCACAAATTGGGCACTTGCCGGGCTTGTCCGACTGCACCTGCGGATGCATCGGGCAAGTGTAGATCGCCTCCGATTCACTTTTCATCCCATCCGACTTTTTCTTCATCGCGTCGGAAGTTGCTTTCATTTCGTCGGAAGTTTTTTTCATCTCCGCTTCCATCGCTTTTTTCTCTGGTTGTGGCGCACCAGCGTGCTGCATTCCTTCATGACCTGCCATCTCACCTGCCTTTTTCATTTGGTCATGCTGCTCCATCTTCATGCCTTCGTGCTGCATTCCCTGCATATCGCCGTGTTGCATGCCGGGCATGTTGCTCATGTCATGCGTCATGGTTTCGGCGCTTTTGGCGTGGGCCTCAGTAGCGCTCAATTCTCTTTGGATCGCCAGCGTTGTCTCGTCTTGGACAAGTAAATTGCGTGGCGATGTTGTCGAACCACGCACTTGCGGATTGGCTGGGTTGTGTGGCGGCAACGGTGGCGGCTCGGTCGCGCAACCAGCGAGCAAGCCGACGACCGAAATTACTAAAACAAATTGGACGATCTCGTTCTTCCTCATGGTGGTGGATGATGTTCGTGCTGATGTTGCTCTTCCGGCGACGGTTTTTCGCCGGGTGAACCGCTTGGGCTTGCACCAGGAGATGCACTTGGGCTCGCACCACCAGCCGCTTCGAGCTGTTTCTTGCTCGCTTCCAGTTGCAATCGACTTGCCTCCAATTGAAGTCGACTGGCTTCGAGCTGTTTTCGCTCTTCTTCCGTTTTTGGTGCTTCGGCGCTCGGCGATTGTTGCGGCTGCATTCCCTCGTGGCCAGCATGTTCAGCCTGGCCGACTGGCGAAGCTTGCGGCTTCTGTTCCGCGCCGTGTTGGTGTTCCTCACCATGATGGTGCTCTTCAGCGCGCGGGGCTGGCGGAGGTTCAAAACGGAATTCTTTGTGGCGGATGTGCCCGCCCGCGTACGCGATGTAGCCGCCAGTGCCGAGGGTGGCAGCGCCTAATACGAGTGTGCCTACCGTAATCGCGAACGATGTGCGCGGCCATTTCAGAACTGCACCGACTCCAATGGCAGCCACGCCGGCCAAGACATAAAAGAGCCAGATCATTTTCTCACCGCGCGCCATGTGCTCATCGAGCCATTGCTCACCGGCAGGATCCGACATCGCTTTCACGCGATCGTACGCAGCTTCGCCGTAGTGATAAGTCGGCCACGCAGAGATTGCGGTGACGAAGGTGAGTATGAGTGCAGCAATCGTGAGGCGCTGATTTCTCAGAAACATAGAAAGCACCAGCGCGATGATAGCAATCGCTAGCCCGTAGACTGGCAATGGATTGATGAGCACGTGGATGTATTCAGGATCACTCAGATGCTCACGAAGGACGGTGAACGAGTTCATACTTTATTGAATCAATTACGTATCGCTAATATTGCGGTTCTCGCTGGTGATCTGTTTGCCCCGTTGGAGCAACGGATAGCGTCTGCGAATTGCGAGGGATAATCGGGCAATCAGTGAATACCATGTAACTTCCGACAACCACGGCAACGATTGCTGGAAATAACGTTGCCACCGCCAAAGGCACGGCAGCGGCGCGAGGTCTCTTCCATTCAGTGACGATCGCAACTGCCGAAAGCGCGGCGACAATGAAGAAAAGCGCGGCGAATTCTTCTCTCGGCCGGATCTCTTCTTGAAACCACCTGTTTGCCTCCTGATTCCATACCATTTCTACGTCATGCCGACCGATGTAGTAGCAGACTGGCCACACCAGCGCGGAACTCACCATGAGAAGGGCCAACGCGACAAGCCGTCCTGTTCGATCCCGAAAATAAATCGCGAAGAATAGCCCGATTACACCCACGGCCAGACCGCAGATCGGCAGGGCACTCAGAAATGTGTGCAAATATTCCACAGCTCCTAGCGCCCACCGGTTTGTGCCAATGATTATGACCATGACAGCATGTTTAGTGTTTTCATGATGTCGCTTTGAGCTAACCCACCGGACCAAACCAGGAAGTTGCCCAGCTTTTCATCTGCTTGATCTCGTCCTGCTGTTCTTTCGCGAGCTTCGCTGCAAACTGCTTCAACTCCGCGCGCGTCGCTTTCTTCTCCGCTTGCTCGCACATTTCAACCGCCGCGTGATGATGTTTCGGCATCATATCGAGAAGCGACTTGTCGAAGTCGGCGTCGCGCTTTCCGCTCAACATCGACATATGCATTTTCATTTCCTTGTCGGCGGCTTCGTTCGCGACTTCTTTCGGCGAAGCCTTAAACCAATCCTTGAGCCAATTGGTCATCTGGTCGATTTCCTGTTGTTGCGACGCGATCACTTTGTCCGCGAACTGCCGGAGCTCGGTGCGTTTAGTGTGATCGTTGACCAGCTTCGCCATCTCGATGCCCGCGCGATGATGCTGAATCATCTGCTGCAAATAACTCTGCTCGAATTCCGCGCCTTTCAGGGACTGGAGGGTCGCATTCATTGGATCAACCTTGCCACTCGGGTCGTGCGCCAGTGCCGCGCTAACGCCCAACAGAGCGGTCGCGAGCAGCAACCGCGCAATGTGATGTTTGGTTTTCATGTAAGATAAATGGGCTTTATTTTTGGATAACGGCGTTCTCGACCATGTAGATGCCGTCGCGCGACACGACCTTGCCTTCGACTGTGATTTTCTTCGCGGCGTATTGCGCCAGCTCGCTGTTCAACGGTTTGTGCTCGCCGATCAGCAGATACGTTTTGCCATCATCGGCTTTCAGACCAACGGGCAAACCGCTGGTGATGCATTTCTTTGCGCAATCGGAGTGCTTCTCGCCGATCGAGTTGTGATCGATATAGCAGGCCATATCGATGACCTCACCGGTGATCTTTCTCGTGTCACCGGACGCGAGCTCGTCTTTTTGGCCATGCTCATGGCCTTCATGAGCGATAACGGGCGATGCCGCGAATAATGCCGCGGCTGCGATTGCAACGATGCTGTGTGATTTTTTCATATCCTCTTTCTCTTTGGTTTTATTTCCTGATCTCGCCGCAACTGACCATGTCTTTTCCGCCGTATGGATTCGATATCGTTATCGACGTTTGCACCCAATCCTTCTTCAGCATTGGGCAATGAGCGACGTGATAGCCGCTTTGACCGGCTGTTATCGTCTTGGCGTGGGCGCTGATTTTTTCGAATCCAGCCCGCGCGTCCTTTAACGAACTTGCCTTGGCGATATCGCTTCCCTGATCGCCTAACTCAGTTGCGGCCGCCTTTGCGCCCGTCAAATCATCTGCGGCTAAAGCGACGTGGATTTTCTCATAACTCGTCAGGAACTTCTTGTCTTGGTCCGAAAGGTTGGCTGCTTGTCCGAGCGACGCGATCATCCCGAACGCAATCGCCGCGGACAACAGCGTTGTAAGTTTGTATTTAGGTGTTTTCATTTTTTGGTTTTGGTTGAGTTGCGGTTGATAAATGGATCGGCGGCGCAGTGCGGAGCCGAGAGGTGCAGGCACGACGCAACAGCGGCGTACGAGAAAAGGAGCAAACACGCGCGAAAATCCTGCGAAGCAGGACGCGGCGCGTTAGCTCAGAGAAACAGGAGGAGCGTGAGCCAGAATGCTCCGCTGGAGAATCAATTCTGCAAAAGTAAGCGCACCGGGCGGCCCGGTCGCGAGCGGGCGCGCGCAAAGCAAAATGTGCTGAGAAGGCGTGACGAACGCGACAGCCGGATATGTGAACGGTTGATGGCCGCCTACGACACCATCGCTGACGTTCTTCGCCGAACCTGCTGCCAGAGCGCGCAGCACCTTGCAGCACGGCATTTCGTCGCCGTCATCTTTTTTTGCGGGCGATGGTTGCGTACCATGGCAGTGCATTCCCGTTGTCGCCGATTGCATCTTAGCTGCGGCTAATGCGCCTAGCGCGCAATGGTTTGAGATCGAGAGCCACGCCGCGATAAGCGCAAAGACTATCGGCAATCGCACCGCCATATCGCGTGTCTGTTTCACTGCTCCTTTGGATTAGCCGAATGCGCGACATGTTCAATTCTTTTCCTTCCGGCCGTATTCCTTACGGCGAGGCTGTTGCTGCCGGTGAAGTTCCTGGCGACGGCTGACTTTGCTGCTCCGGCTCGAACACCGATAGCGGATCGTCGCTTTCGAGTCCTTTCCGCACTGTCGGCGCCCAAAGCGCGAATTGATCCATGTCCGGGCTATACACAGCAAGTGTGTCTTTGCCGGACAAATGGGCCGTCATCTTGCCGATCATTTGATAGACTTTGCGCAAGTCGGCTTTCTGCTCGGCGGTCACCCAGTCCACTGAGATCCAGGCGCGGTGGTCGCGGACGGCGCGGCTGAGATTTGGATTCTTAATTTCATCGGCGACTTGCGCGCTGTTCTCGAAGTACGGCTGGGCAATATCGTTGATGACAAATTTGTCCGAACCGACAGTGACGAGGTGGTACGGGGGCTTGGTAATGACAGCATCTGTGCTGATTTTCATTCCAAGACCTTCGCTCACTGCATGAGCGATTAGTTCGTGACTCGGTTTGCGTGGCGCGCTTAACAGCAGCACGAGAGAAACCAGGCGCTCTCCATTCTGCGCCGCTTCACCCGCGGCTGGCTGCGCCTGCGTTTGATCTGCTACTTGACCAGTCAAACTGCTCGCAGTCGTCAGCGCGAGTAAACATCCAAATGAGAAAACAGCGCGAAAAATGCACAGATTATTCATGATTCGATGATCCATGTCGCACCTGGCTCAATGGTGGTGACCGTGGCCATGTCCGTGACGATGGCCAAGCCGGAAGTGTCCCAGTCCCGTCCAGTGACGGTGATAGTGACTCCCTGGCCAGACAGCGTGTGTATGCCTGTAATACGGACGCCCGTAACCATAGTAGCCGGGGTAGGCAGCGTAGCCGCTGTAGCCGTAATCGTAACCATAATAATGGCGATGGTGACCGTAGCCGATCGTGTGATCGGCTATGTCATGAATGAAAGCATCGATGGCGAAGACAGAAGGGTTAAGCGCCACGAGACCGATGAGGCCTAACAAAGCAATTAGCAATTTTTTCATGCTGGATTTGTGGGTCGTGTTTAATTAAACGAAAGCTGGCCTTCTAACCCTCATCGGATGCGAGCTTTTTTCCGAGAATCCTCCGCGCCCGATAAACGCGTGTCTCTACGGTTTTGGCGCTGACACCGAGCAGTTCCGCACACTCCGCTTGCGAACGATTCTCCAAGCTAAATAGAATCAGCGCTGTTTTTAGTTTGTGTGGCAATTCTGAAATCGCCGCTTGCACCGCCGCCAGTCGTTCCGCGCTCGCTAAGGCCTCACTCGGCAACGCCGCTGTATCCGATATGCGCGTTTCGTCCTGATCGAATGTTTCGACTGAAATCGTCATTCGTGCCTTTTGTTGCTGGCTGCTGCGTGCGTAATCCCGGCACAAGTTCGCAGCAATCGTGTAAAGCCAGGTGGAAAACTTCGCCCGCGGCTTGAATTTGCGCGCGTTGAAATAGAGCCGCACGAATGTTTCCTGCAATAAATCGCGCGCCGTCTGTTCATCACCCGCGTAGCGATAGATGAAACGAAAGAGCGGCTCTTGATATTTGCGGATCAGTTCTTCAAGCGCGTTTTGATCGCCAGCTTGTAATGCACGAACGAGCGGCAAATCCGGGTCTGTGGGTGCCGCTGCCATTCACGACTCAAATTTCAGCAGCCTCACTGTAACTCCGGCGCATCACGCAACGCATCGGCGGTGAGCTTGATTAGCCGCTCATATTGATCGGCTCTAAGAACAGGTCGCATTTCAAACACGTGCTCCAGGACCGCCTTTTGTAATTCGCCTTGTGCACGATGAATCTTGTCCACGGCTGTTTGCACTTTTGCCGAGTCGCTTTGATCCGCTGCAATTGCGTCAGCTAACTCGCGATTGCCTTCACGAATCTGCGCCATCAATTCCCTTTTACGGCCAGCGAATCTCGCTTCGATAGGTTCAAGCGCTTTCTCCTGTTGCGTGTCTAATCCGAGGCGGCCGTGAATCCAATAATGGTAATCGACCGCGCCTGCGCTCCGCTGTCGTTCAAAAAACCGTCCCGTCAGCGCTAAGTAACACGCGCCTGCTGCGACGAAACTGATCAGCAGGACAAAAAGAAAGACCCGCAGCCAGTGTTTCACCGGTCCAAAGCAATATACGTTGACGGCAATGTGCGGGACGACTGCGAAAAGACGTCGAGGAAGAGGTGCTGTGAAACTGTGGAACGGCTCGGTTGCAACGGTGACAATATTGCGACACTAAGTCCCGCTACAACTGCGGCGATCATAGATGCCAGCGCAATTTGACGCTGCCACAGCCAACCCGCTAGCAACTCGGCCCAATGCGCACCGGCACGCATTTGACGAAGGCGAACTTCGCGCAGCACCGATGCCGCCAAATTATCCTGTACACGAGGAAGCGGGATCGACGCCAGATATCGGAGTGCTTGATCTACGTTCTTTTGTTTCATCTCAATCAATATAAACGGCGGTTAGGACAGTTTCCCTTAACGTTTTTGGGCAAGGCGTCGCTTGGGCGCTTCTTCTTCTAGTCATGATCATGGCCAACCAGCCTCGTATGTTCATTGATTTAGCACGAATGATTGCTCGACCACCGGCGACGCGGCCGGGCCAGATGCCTTTTCGAACAAGGGATAGAAGGTTATCTGCTCGTTTAATTGGTTGAGGTCATCATGAAAACAGCAGCACTTGCTGTAATACGCCGCTTTCCAAAGCTGGCTTATGCGGCGGTGGCAGTTGGTGTCCTCGTTTTACCCGTGGGCTTTGCATTCGCTCGCGGCGGTCATGGCGGCGGAGGCGGTGGTCATGGTGGTGGGGGCCACTTCGGCGGTGGTGGTGGACATTTTGGTGGCGGTCATTTCGGTGGATCTGCCCACATTGGTGGTGTTGGCCACGTCGGCGGAGCGCACTTCGGTGGCGGGCACGCTGTTGGTGTCGGCCGTATCGGCGGCGGCTATCCTCACGTTGGTGGCGTTGGCTACGTGGGCGGCGGACATGCTATCGGAAGGTCCTTTGGTTACCTAGGTCGCTCGCCGCGCGGGTACATCGGCGGTTCGCATATCACTTCAACGCAACATTTTGGCAGCAGGCATGCGGGCCAGCGCGGCCAGTTTAATGGTTCCGGCGCCAGACGTATTACCAGCGGTAGCCGCTATTTCAATGGAGTCGGAACACCTGCGAGGACGCACGCTCTGAGCAATCACAATTTTGTCGCGACAAATCACCATACCGGAATCAACGCCGATCACCATCATCACGATAGATTTCACCACCACCACAACAGCTTCTTTTTCTATCCGTTTGCTTTTGGTGCGTTTTACTCCGCCTATCCATATTACTCTGGCTATTATCCGTACACGTATGGTTCTCCGTACTACGGTTACGGCGGTGATCCGTGTGATCCGTATTCATCCTACTACGATCCGGCTTACTGCGACTGGCTTTACTGGCAAGGCTATTACGGCAACGGGTCGATGTACCAGTCGGCTCCATCAACTCTGCCGCCGCAGCAGAACAGTTATCCGCTCCAGCAATGGAATGCTGCGAACAACAGCGTAGTTAGCGCGACGACTAATCCGTCAACAACCATCGCGCTTCAAACTTTGGTGAATCAGAGCGAATCCGCCCAGGATGTCGATCTTGACGACGCGCCGGCCGAATACACCGCGGCAATTCGGGCTCCGCTTGTAGCTGCGACAAGCGCGCCTGATGCTTTGCCCCCGCAGAGCGGGCAGAGTAAATGATTCGCCTCGGATGCGCGATGGGCGCAGTGTATCTTGCCACCGCGCTTCAAATTGGTATTGCGTTCGCGCAGAATAACTCCCCGGCTCCGAGTGGCACAGCGCCAGCCGAACTGCATGCCGCGTTTAGTCACGCAGCTTACACAAATGGAATGCCACGTCCGCTCCTGCTGAAGGTTGACTACAATGTGACAGCGACGAACGTTTCACCCGAGCGGCCGCCTTTGAACATCGCTCTCGTGCTTGATCGGTCCGGCTCCATGGCTGAAGCGCGCAAGCTTCCGTTTACGGTCGAGGCGGCCCGGGAAGTGATTCAAAACATGAGCGAGCGCGACGTTCTCTCAATCGTCGCGTTTAGCGATAGGGCCGTCGTACTTTCTCCGGCGGGCCGCGTCGTTAACAAGGCTTTTCTTCTTCATCGGCTCGATGAAGTCACGCCCGGCGGTTACACCGACATCAGTGCCGGCTTGCTCGAAGGGATTGCGCAGATCGATAGCCAGCGCGCTGACGGCCAGGTTCAACACGTGTTACTGCTTACTGACGGTATCGCCAATCGTGGCGTGACAACGCCGGACGGCCTGAGCAAGCTGGTCGCCAAAGCAGATGCGCGTGGCATCGGCTTTTCGACTTTCGGCTGCGGTACAGAGTTTAACGAAAAGAGATTGGCGGAAATGGCGAACGCAGGCGGCGGGCGTTACACGTACGTCAAGGACCCGGAGCAGATCCCGACCGCGTTCGTGGAAGAGCTGCACGGTTTGCTGGAAGTTGCAGCGCAAAACGCGACGATTGAGGCGAGTGTCAGCGGCGGGCAGATCACGAAAATTTACGGCCAACCTATCGAGGGACCCGTTGCTTCCTACAAGTTTGACATCGGCAACCTGCGAACCGGTGAACGCGGCACCATTGTTATGGAGGTGACGCCGGCGCGTTTCGAAAATGACGCCGTGGTAGAATCCGAATTGCGATTTAGTTGCGATAATCCCAAGTCAGCCAGCCGATTCATGCAGATTGTCACGACGCGCGCTACCTTCGTTGCCGACGCGGAACCAGCGCTGCTGGGCGAAAACCCCGAAGTCGCTCTATATGCCAACGTGCTCGATGCTCTCGAGCAGGCCGAACTGGCAGCCAAAGGTCTCGATGACGAACAAGCGCGTCAGGCGCACGCCTCGTTCGACCAGCTCTACGAGCAGGCGCACCAGCGCGCGCTTGCGACGAATGATCAGGAGCTATTGAACGACACCTTTCTCCTCAAACATTTCATGGAAGAACTCGCCGAGGCTGAGAAACAGCGCCTTCTCCACAGCCACACGGAAGCGCAGCGCAAACTGGCCAAGGAGGGTCAGTACCACGAGTATCTGCTGAGACATCACCGCCCAAGTCAGTTTCACAAATAAGATCAGCGGAAGCGGTTTCCGTCCTACCCACGCGGTCGGAGAAATCGCACGCTGATCGCGATAACGCCGGTGGTGAACCACGCGAAAGCCAGCACGCCCGACCTCTAATTCTCTAAACGGTTAAAAACAATTATCTCATCAAATGTTTATTAAAAAATGCCCGCTTTTGCAGCTCGCTGTGCAACTCGAAGCCCGGCTTGATTATTCAACGCCAGCAGAGACGATGGCACCAAATGAAAAGACACGATTGGAAAATCGGTGCGAGAATGATGGGCAGGAAGTGTCGCTCTTGTTTGTTGCTCCTGGTTGTTGCACCGGCACTGCTCGCGAGTGAACCGGCTCCTTCGGCGGAGGCCGCTCTTGCACAGGCAGTAGAAGAGTTCACCCACGCCCTCAAGCGAGGGGATGCCAACGCAGCGATGGAATTGCTCGCACCCGACGCCGTAATTCTCGAGAGCGGGGCCATGCAGACGCGGGAAGAGTACGGACGCAAACATTTACTCGAGGACATCGCGATGCTTCGCAGCGTGCCAATGACTCGTTCCGACCTCACCATCAAACAAGAGGGAAACACCGCGTGGGCGACATCGCTTTACCGACTTAGCGGCAAATTCGAAGACAAGGAAATCAACAGTCAGGGTGCAGAGTTAATGGTACTGACCAAAACGCCACAAGGCTGGCGGATTCGCGCGATCCATTGGTCGAATCGTCCTATGAAAAAACCGTGACCGGAATTGCTAATCGCGATCGGCAGTTGAGCGAGTTCTGAAGATTTTCGACGCCCGAGGATTAATCCCGCACGACTCCACAACCGGTTTGGTTACCGCCAAGAAATGGGTTTTCAACTACCGGAGTGATTTGTACCCAGTCGCTAAAACGCGACATCGGGCATGTCCCACAATTTTGAGGGCAACCAACAGGAGGGCAGTGCATCACGTAATAACCTTTCTTGTTCCGCGCGATTGACACGGCCTGCTTGCTTAGCCCGGTAAAACCGGTCCTTGCCTGTTCGAGCGTATTGCTATCAGCAATTGCCTGTGCGGTTGTCGCAACACGCAAACCGGGAAATTGAACCAATGGAGATGATTCGCCCCGCGCTCCGGCCAGATCGTCGTGAGCGAGTTTGCTCCGAACAATTTCGTACCTTTCGAGAAACGTTTTTTCCTCCACGCTCAACGGCTTTTGCCAGCTGGACTCTGCTACCAACAGCAGAACCGTGCCGAGACCGATGGCAACAAGGACCGTGCTAAATCTGTAACCCAAACCAAAGCGATAAGATCGACATTGGACTGCGCGCTGATGGCGGCGCACTGTGTGCATCCTCCGATTCGACGAAGGTTTCATCGCTGATAATCAGGTGTTGCGCTTGTCACCCGGTCTTTTCTTTTATCTTCTTTTGAATTGTGCCGCAGCTGCGCATCGAACCTCCCATGTACGGGTTCTTGATTTTGTCGCTTTTTTGCAGCCAGCTTGCCTTCGTTGTAGGGCAGTAAACTTGCACGTATGTGCTGGTGGAATTGTGTTGGGCGATATACAGGATGAGTGATTTGCTAAGTCGTTTGAATACCGCGCGGGCAGCGCCCAAGGTCTTCGTCTCGGCTAGGATATCAGCTTGAGCGGCTATTTCAGGCGAAAGCATCTTCATCGAATAGCCACCCGTGGCGCGGCCAATTGCCGAAGCGTTCGAAGCAACGCCTTGCATCGAGTCGTTTGCCAGTGCCGACTCGATTTCGAGATAATGGTCCAAGACGAATTGCACCGGATTTTTCTGCGCGGCGGTTTGCTCGGAAGCCGATTGAGATTGCCTGGCGGGAAGCTGGTGAAACGTCCGATGATGACCGATTGTTGCGAACGCTGTTTCAGTTAATACGGCAAAGGTTACGAGTAGTGCCGTTTTCATCCCTGGGCTTCCTTTCCTTCGACAGCATTAAACGAAGAAAGTTTGTGCAGCCCTCAGCGTGAATTCCTCGAGAGTCGCTTTTGGCGCGGAAAAGAGAAATTAGGTTGACCGGCTACCACGATTCTCTAATGCTCCGACTTTCTAATCCAAATTTCATCCATGAAAAAGAAATTGACCTTGCAACTCCGACATCAGGTCGCGAGCCCACGAAGAATTTCGGTGTGTGCATTTTTTCGCCTCCCCGCTTTAGTTGGTCTGACCGCGTTCGTGTGTGGCCTCTTTTTGGCGTTGATTGGCTTCGGCGCTTTCTCAAACGTGTTTGGCCAATCGAAGGGATTCGCCCTTGGTCCCGCGGCGCACTCAGCGACTGGAGCATCCTTGTCGCGTCATTTGGATGGAGGCGGTACACAGTTGTCACCGACATCCAAAGAGGGCGGTTTCGCAGACGTGATTGAGTTTACAAAGCAGGGAATGCTGCGTCGCCGGGTACCCGTGACGATAAAGCGCGAGTCCAACGAAGGGGCGCGAATTCGCGCGACGACTGTGGCGCCTAGCGGTTGCCCTACGAGGATTACTCACTCGTTAAGCCAGTCCATTGTAGTAGGCAACTCGACAGCTTGCTTCGATGAGAACACTGGCTTTACCAGAGAGAACACATACTGGCGCGCCTTCGATATGAATACATTCACGGGCGGTCAGGCGTACGATATTAGCTCAATCTCCTTCGGGGTCGAACAATCCAGCGGCCCCGGAATCGGCCAAGACCTCGACGTGGTTCTCTGGACGAATAATGGGGCGCCATTTCCTGCAGGGACGCTGGAGCCGCTGGCGATCTTCTTCCTCACAATAATCAACGACTCGCAGTTCATGGTGGAGATCCCGCTCGACCAGACGACGGTGCCGGCAGGAACCTTGGAGTTAGTGATGGAAGTGAGTTCGCCGGACGGCGTAGCCAACGGCAACGTCTTCCTTATCGGCTCAAATTCCGAAGGACAAACCGGCCCAGGCTATATCAGCGAGCCCGATTGTGGGTTCCCGAATCCAGTCGATTTGGCGTCGATTGGATTCCCGGACATGCACATGGTGTTCAACGTCGATGGCAGTTGCCCGGTTGGAACCCCGACGCCGACTCCAACGCCGACGTCGACACCCACACCGTCGCCTCGTCCGACTCCGAGTCCTCGGCCCCGTCCATCGCCGCATCCGCGGCCCTGATTCCTGATATTAGAAGGAACTTCTCGTACGGCGATATCTTCGGAAAAGAATCGCCTTTTGTGCTTTACGCGGCCAGCTCCCCGGCCGAGATCGCGCCACCCTGTCCAAAATGCGACGCGAACTCATTCGAACCGTGTTGAACAAAATCCGCAACTAATGAGATCGCCCGTCTCGCAAAGACATTGAGCTTTCTCCTTCCGGCCTTCCGCTCTGCGGCTCCTCCCTCCGAAAACTCAAAGACTTTGCTCCCCCTTTTCAGCGATGTGATCATCTGCGCCGTCCTCGCTG
>DASREH010000136.1:0-4839 GCA_035652195.1 Candidatus Udaeobacter sp.
AGCGTAACGTGGGAGTACAAGGTGTCAACGCGGCGAAGCGATTCGTTTTCGGAGATGCGAGTACGGCTTGGCCGTCAGCGCGATCATCATCGATTCGACAGTGAAACTCTTCGCTGGCAGGCATTGTCGCGTCTATCTTGCCGCGTGACGTCTCGGTCTTCACAACTATTCGCAGACGCTCAGAAATGGATTCCAGGCGGTGTTAATTCACCGGTACGCGCATTTCGAAATGTAGATAGCGCACCTTTCTTTGTCGATCGTGCCAGGGGATCAAAAATCTGGGATGTCGATGGAAACGAGTACATCGACTACGTGGGTAGCTGGGGACCAGCCATCCTCGGTCATGCGCCTGAAGTCGTCGTGAACGCCGTCCGTGACACCGTAGCGCGCGGCTTGAGCTTTGGAATTCCGAATCCGTTTGAAGTGGAGATGGCGGAATTGATCTGCAACTGGATGCCATCCATCGAAAAAGTGCGGATGGTCAACAGCGGAACAGAAGCGACGATGTCGTGTCTTCGTCTCGCCCGTGCATTCACTAGGCGCGATACGATCATCAAGTTCGACGGTTGTTATCATGGGCATGTCGACGGGCTTCTGGTTAAAACTGGCAGTGGTGCGCTGACCCACGGGCAGCCTGACAGCGCCGGCGTGCCGCAGGCATTTGCCGGTCTCACGATCTCATTTCCATTCAACAATCCCCAGCGCGTGCGACAGGCGTTTGCTGAGAACTCCGGGAAAATCGCCGCAGTAATTGTTGAGCCTGTTCCTGCAAACGCGGGGCTTTATCTTCCGAGCGAAGATTTCTTATCGATGTTACGAGATGAATGTACAATCAATGGCGCACTCTTGATCTTTGACGAAGTCATTACCGGTTTCCGTCTGGCGCGCGGAGGCGCACAAGAAGTTTTCGGAGTGAAACCGGATCTCACAGCGTTGGGGAAGGTGATTGGCGGTGGACTCCCTGTCGGCGCATTCGGCGGTCGGGCCGAAATCATGGATCAACTCTCCCCTGATGGTCCCGTATATCAGGCCGGTACGTTGTCCGGAAACCCTTTGGCCATGGCAGCAGGACTCGCGCAATTGCGTGAACTCGAACGGATCAACGGATGGAAATTACTCGAAGAACGTGGCGCGCAGCTCGAGGATTTGACGCGAAGCGCCATCAAGGATACGAGCTGCGCTGTCACGTTTCACCGCATCGGTTCGTTGTTCTGCCTGTTTTTCGCAGCAGGACCTATCTTCGATCTTGCCGGCGCACGACGCAGCGACATCAAAACGTTCGCGAGATTTTTTCATGCTTGTCTGAAACGCGGCATTTATTTCGCACCGTCGCAGTTTGAAACAGGTTTTATCTCCACGTCGCACAGCTCGGAGGACCTCGAGCGCACAGGCGGCGCTGTTCGCGAAGCGCTGGGGAGCTTATAGAGGAGACAACTGGTGGTTTTCTTTTGTAATTCCCAGTGCAGTCTAGGAATTTCCTCATTGAACCGCATTAGATACTGATAGATGTCTCGATTTCGCTCGGCATGACAACGGCGGCAAATCAACGCATTCGGCCTGCAGCGAAATTCTTTTTGGAAGGTGATAAGAAGTTTTTCGTCAAGGGCGTAACGTACGGCCCCTTCAAGCCGGATGCCGAGGGAAACTACCTTGGGCAGCCGGAGCAGGTTGACGCCGATCTCGCGCTGATGCGTGAGATCGGCTTAAATGTTGTACGCATTTATCACCCGCCTCCGCCGTGGTTTCTCGATCGATGCACCAGCGCAGGCATGCGTGTACTGGTCACCCTTCCATGGGAAAAACACATTGAATTCCTGAGGGACAAATCGATTCGCAAACAAATCGCCGAGGCGGTTCGCAGCGCGGTCGGCAGATACGCGGGGCATCCGGCAATTCTCGGTTATTTGGTGGGCAACGAAATTTCCAGCACCATGGCGCGGTGGCTCGGTGCGCGCCGGGTAATTGAATTCGTTGAGGAGCTGATACGTATTGGCCGTGCCATCGATCCGGAGGCGCTGTTTTCCTACGCCACATACCCGCCTACGGAATATCTGCTGCCGCAGAATGCCGACTTCTCATGTTTTAACGTTTACCTTCACGATCAACGTGACTTCGAAGGTTACCTGTTGCGTCTGCAAAATCTCACGGGCGAGCATCCGCTCATTCTTGGGGAATTCGGAATGGACACCATCCGGCATTCAGAGGATGAGCAGGCCGAAATGCTGGGCTGGCACATCGACAGCGTCGTAAAATGTGGTCTTGCCGGGACCATTTTTTTTACATGGACGGACGAATGGTTCACAGGCGGCCAGGAGATTACCGATTGGGCATTCGGGATTGTTACGAAGGACCGCAGGCCGAAGAAGGCGTTCTATACGCTCAAAGAAAAGCTGGGACGAAACGATTCCACTCTGCCGCATCGTCCGTTGCCGAAGTCGCCATTCGTTTCGGTAATTGTTTGCTCGTATAACGGTGGCCAAACTCTTGCATCGTGTCTCGATTCGTTAGGCAAGCTGAATTACCCCGAGTATGAGGTAATCCTGGTCGATGACGGATCGACTGATGATACATCTTACATCGCTTCTCAGTTTCCGTGGGTGCGCTACATCCATCAAAGTAACCAGGGGCTAAGCTATGCGCGGAACACAGGCGCCAGGGAAGCCAAGGGCGAAGTCTTCGCCTACACCGATTCCGACTGCATGGTTGATCCTGACTGGCTCTATTACCTTGTCGGGACTCTCGTAAGTGGTGATTACGCCGGAGTAGGTGGACCGAATGTCACTCCGCCCGCAAAAAACTGGATCCAAGCCTGCGTTGCGGCAGCGCCGGGCGGACCGAGCCATGTCCTGCTTACAGATGTTGTGGCTGAGCACATTCCTGGCTGCAACATGGCGTTTTATCGTTGGGCATTCGAAGCCGTGGGGGGATTCGATATCGAATATCGTAAGGCAGGGGACGATGTTGACTTTTGCTGGCGAATCCAACAGGCCGGCTGGGTTATTGCCTTCAGTCCAACCGCAATCGTCTGGCATTATCGCCGGTTTACGCTTCGCGCTTTTTTAAAGCAACAGGACGGATACGGCGAAGCAGAATCACTGCTACGGTTCAAACATTTGATCTTCTTTGGCCCAACAGGCACTGCGAAATGGCGGGGGCAGATCTATGGCACGCCACGGTTCAGCTGGTTTGTAAACCGGCCGGTGATTTATCATGGAATTTTTGGCGAAGGATTTTTCCAATCGATTTATCCCACGCCACAATCTGACGTAGCTGCTTACCTCAGCAGCATTGAGTGGTTTGCCCTGACAATCTTCCTTTTTGGTCTCGGGATTTTTCTGCCGGCACTGCGCATTGTGCCGTACCTGATGCTCGGGGGAACGCTTTGTGTTGCCCTTTCTTACATGGTGCGGGCTTCGATTGAACCAAAGTTCGATACAGCTGGCGCGCGCCTGCTGGTAATGTTTCTGGCTTTCGTGCAACCGCTGGTGCGAGGGTTCTCCCGTTATTTTACGTGGCTCCATTTCAAGCGCACGCCGGCAAGCGTGATTCGCGCGCACGAACATCTGCCGGAGCGCAGCGGGTTTGCCGGCAATTTAAGTCGGCGGATTTTTTGGAACGAAGAGGGGAGAGACCGCCACTTCCTGCTCGGCGCAATCTTCCAACTGCTAAACGAAGAAGGGTGGCGTTATTCCACCGACAGCGGGTGGAATGAGTGGGACATTCAAATCTATGGGAATTTTTGGTGGAGCATCGCGCTTCAGACAGTGACTGAATATCATGGCGGAGGTAAGTGTTTGACCCGTGTCCGGCTCCGCAGTCGCTTCGTTACCACGACCATCATTTTCAATCTGATCGTGTTGAGTCTGTTGATTTATCACCAACTCAACATCTCGCAGTTGGATCTTTGGGTCCTTGTTCCATATCTGCTGTTCCTGGTGTTTCTTTGGACCCGCGCGCGCTTGCTCAAGTCGCGGGTTGCCGAGCTGGTCGATCTTGCTGCCTACCGCGCGGGGCTGCAGCGAGTGACTCGTCGAGGCAAAGCTTTCAAAAGCGAATTAGTGCCACAAGCTGAGACACCAGCAAAGACCATGGACGAGGTGTCACCGTAAACTACCGAGTAAGGGCAAAACTTCTCGAGACCGATCTGCAATCGCGTCAGAAATGCAAACGAACTCTACCAGTTCCGCGTACGATTTGGCCGATTCGTTTGGCATTTAATATTTGCATGGCGCCTTCGCTATCACGCTGGGAAACCAGTGCCACCATGCCAATGCCCATATTAAAAACTTGATACATCTCCTCAGGATCGATGTTTCCGTTTTCTTCCAACACCTGAAAGATTCGCGGCACACGCCAGCTTGTCGTTTCGATCACGGCGTCACAATTTGACGGCAAGATCCGCGGCAAATTGTCCACAAGACCGCCGCCGGTGATATGAGCAAGTCCTTTGATCACACCCGGAGGTACTTTTGCCAGAAGCGGTTGGTAATTTTTGTGCACCCGGAGCAATTCCTGCCCAACGGTTTTCGATAATCCGGGCAGGCGTGAACCAGGTTTGAAACGCATTTTGCGGAACAGTATCGCTCGCGCCAGCGAGTAACCATTGGTGTGCAATCCATTCGATTCCATTCCAAGGACTACGTCGCCAGGACGAATCATCTTCCCGTCGATGATTTGACGGCGATCGACAACACCAATGATGCAGCCGGCGAGATCGTATTCCCCTTTCCGGTACAATCCCGGCATTTGAGCTGTCTCGCCTCCAATCAAGGCACAGCCTGCCGATCGACAGGAATGGGAAAAACCGCGGAGCAGTTGTTTGAACACGCGGGGTTCGAG
>DASREH010000137.1:0-5540 GCA_035652195.1 Candidatus Udaeobacter sp.
TGCGTGCGATCCCAAGCTTCACAACCAGAGATCGCAAACCTTCTTGACGGTCGAAATCATAATCCTGTGTCGCATAAATGAGGTCGAATCCCGCGACCCAGCAAATCACGCCCAGAGCAAGCACAAGCGGCGCAAGGTCGATTCGACCGGTTTGCGCTATCCAGGCACCGACTGGTGCGATCGCCAGCGCGAGTCCGAGAAAAAAATGCGTTGCGCTGGTGAACCGTTTCGTAAGCGAATAGAAAAAAATCAACGCCAGGGCAACTGGCGCGAGGACGAAGGTCAACCGGTTGATTGAAGCTGCTGTCAGGAGAAAACCGGCAGAACTCACCACCAGAAACAGCATTCCGCTTGATTTGGATAGAAGCAGATGTCGCGACGCTGTTCGTGGATTGCGCTGGTCCAGCGACCAGTCAACGAGCCTGTTAAAAAGCATGGCTGCCGTGCGCGCGAACACCATGCACACAACGACCAAAACCAATATTCTCGGGGACGGCCAGCCGTTTGCGGCGACGATAAGCGCGCCGAGGGCAAACGGCAGCGCAAAGATCGTGTGTGAAAAACGGATCAACCGCAGAAATCGGGATACAACTCCGCCCGGTGCAATCAGCGTGCGTTTTGGATCTGTAGAATCCACGGCAACGATTTGTAGATGCGATTTGGCGAAAGCCGCAATGTTTTTAGACAACACAATCAGAAAGAGATCTGCAGTTCGCGGAAGCCTTTGAGCAGGTGACGCTCTTTGTCATTCGAGAAATCGCAAATATCGAAGGGCGCGCTCCCAGGGGTTTGTGCTGGCTCAGTTGGCTGAACGTTTCCATCTGGCGCACTGCCTCAATGCCAGGCAACCGAAGGCGCACGGCTACTCCGGCAAACTTTTCAGCGTTGTTTAGAAGTCATCTTGGTCGTTAAATACCGGAAGTGGATCACGTGGGATACTTTTCAAGGTTCGGCGATGAAACCACTGCTGGCATGCCGGCTACGCGCGTCTGCTTCGAAACGCCATTTGGAAGTGCAACGGTCGTCCCATCAATGCGGGAACTGGATCCTGAGCTCCGAGACCGTGCGTTTGCCGACCAATGGAAGGATCTGCGCTACTATGAAGTCTGCGCGCAAGGCTTGCGCGAGCAATTTCAGCACTGCTACCTCGCGCTACGCGATGCGCGTAATGGACACTGTGTGGTGCAGCCGATATTTTTTGTAGATCAGGACCTGACGCAGGGGTTGCAGCCGAAATTGCGGGCAATGCTGGGCTGGCCTCGTCGCATCTTCCCGCGCTGGCTTCAGCTTCGCATGCTCGTGGCTGGATGCTCCACCAACGAGGGGGATCTAGACTCCACTCAGTCGTGGGCCGTTGCAGCGCTCCATGAAGCACTGGCAATTTACGGCCGCGCGTCCGGCGTGGCTCTCATATTGTTGAAGGATTTTCCGGCCAGCTACAGAAGCGCACTCGCGCCGTTCGCTCGGAATGGCTACAGGCGTGTTCCGAGCATGCCGGCGTGCGAACTGGACGTAGACTTCAATAGCTTCGATGAGTTTCTGCACAAAAAAATCGGCCGGGTCTTTCGCCAGAATCTACGGCGAAAGTTCAAGAAGCTCGCAGCGCGTCCGGCCATTCACATGGAGGTCGTTTCAGACATCACCTCAATTGTTGATGAGGTTTATACGCTTTATCTGCAGACGTTCGAGCGCTCGAAGTTTCGGTTCGAAAAGCTGACGCGCGAGTTCCTCTGCGCCATCGGCCGAGAGATGCCCGATCGGGCACGCTTTTTCCTCTGGCGCATAGATGGCAAAATCGTGGCGTTCGCCCTCTGCATGTTGCATCGCGAAACACTCTACGACTTGAACATAGGGCTCGATTATTCAGTTGCGCTGGACCTGCACCTTTACTTTGTAACGCGCCGCGACATTCTTCAGTGGGCCGCCGAAAATGGCGTTCGCCGCTACCATGTTGGCCCGCTCAATTACCATCCGAAGCTCCATTTTCGGATGAAGCTCGCGCCGCTGGACCTTTATGCGCGACATCTCTCGCCTTGGATTAATCCAATTTTCAAATTCGCCCTTGGTTGGCTTCAGCCAGCGCGCCACGATCCAATCATCGCGCAGTTCCCAAACGCCAGCGAGCTGTAGGTCACCTCTCTAAAATCACAAGCAAAGCCGCGGTAACAGCTTTCTTATCGGTACGCCAACATCACTGCTTCGGATTGACCGGAAAATGCTTGTTCTTGAGACGCTCCGGAACCTTTTTCGTTTGTTCCTGCTCCACGTTTTCGATCGCGGCATTTAGTTCTTCATAGGCCTCGCGGCTTTTTGCCGCACGGCACATGTAGGCTGTAGCGTGCCCGAGAGGAATTCGCGCCTCGGGCATCCCTACGAATTCCACCGCCTGTTGCGTCGCAATCGCAAGTTGCAGCGCCTCTGGATCGGCCAGACCAATGTCTTCGCTCGCAAAAATGACGATTCGCCGCGCGATGAACCGGAAATCTTCCCCCGCATGCAGCATTTTCGCCAGCCAGTACATCGCGCCTTTTTCGTCCGATGCCCGCATGCTTTTAATAAACGCGCTGATCGTGTCATAATGCGCATCCCCTGCACGGTCGTACACGACAGCTTTCTGCTGGATGCTTTCTTCGGCCACCTGAAGCGTGAACTCAATTGCACCATCACTTCCCTTTGGGGGCGTAGTGAGTACTCCGATTTCCAAGGCATTTAAACATTTCCGCGCGTCGCCGTCGCTAAGCTTTGCGAGATGCCGCCGCGCATTTTTATGCATCTCCACATTGTAATTTCCAAGTCCGCGCTCCTTATCCGCCAATGCGCGATTGATGAGCGTTTCGAGTTCATCAACGCTTAGCGGTTCCAGTCGAAAAACCTGCGAACGCGAGACAAGCGCGCTGTTGACGTAAAAGAACGGGTTATACGTCGTGGCGCCAATAAGACGCAGCGTTCCTGCTTCCACATCGGGCAGAAGAATGTCCTGCTGCGCCTTGTTGAAGTGATGAATCTCATCAACGAAGAGGATCGTCTTTCGTCCTGATGTGCGCAGACGATTCGTGGCAGCGGCAATCACGCGACGCATCTCGGCAACGTTGCTTTCCACGCCGCTGATACGGACGAACTTCGCGTTCGTCATCTCCGCAATAATTCGAGCTAGCGTGGTTTTGCCGGTGCCCGGCGGCCCGGAGAAAATCACCGAGGGCAAGCGATCGGCTTCAATCGCGCGGCGCAGGAGCTTCCCGGGTGCAAGGATGTGGTCCTGGCCAACGAGCTGATCGAGGGTCCGCGGACGCATGCGAGTGGCAAGCGGAGCACTATCAGCACGCTCCGATTCGAGATCCTGGTCGTCACCAAAAAGATCTGCCACAAAGGAGATTACGGTGCGACGCGGATATGAGCAATGGACGCTGAGACGCGTAGTGCGCCGTCAACCTCTTTCATGACACGACATCGCCAGCGCACGACTGCACTGATATGGGCTTGCTTTGCCGCAACAAAATGAAGCAAAAGCAGCAGAATGAGATTCCTCAACGGACCGCGCCAACCGTTTGTTGGGTTGTCGCTCATGGCTGCCGCGGGAATCATCATGGCGGAGATATTCCCGCTGCCCGGGCGGGCTTTAATTGCGGTAACGATCATCCTCGGCACCTGCATAGTACTCGCCGCGTACCGCCCCATGCTGTCGGCGACCTATGCCGTCGTCCTGATGGGCTTTTTTGTATTGCACAACCTTGAAACGAGCGAGACCAAAGGCCAGCAACTTGCTGACGAGCTGGGCCCGCGGCCGCGAGTTGTCACCGCAACCGGGTGCGTCATTACTGAGCCAAAAATTGCACCCAGTGGCTTCGCGACTTTTTTGCTGAAACTGAAGGCAATTGACTTTGGAGGTAGGAACCAATCCACCGGCGCCGTCTGCCAGATCCGTTGGAAAGCCAGCCCCAGATTTGGCGATGAATTGAAACTTTTTGGAGTCGCTGAAATCATCCCGCCGCCTCGAAACCCCGGAGAGTTTGATATGCAGGCGTATCTGGCCCGTCATGACGTTCGCCGAATGATCTTCGTCCGTTATGCCGAAGACGGCGCAGTAATTCGACACGGGGATGGCAACATCATTCTGCGTCTGGCGCAACGGTCGCGCGCATGGATGCAAAGCGCACTTTGCAGAGGATTGGAAAACGCACCCGAGGTGCAGAATTTTCTCAGCGGCATTGTCCTGGGTCTACGGCACCAAACACCGGAAGACATTGAGGAACCGTTTCAACAAACCGGCACACTTCATCTTTTTGCTGTCGCTGGTCTGCACGTTGGCATCGTCGCCGCGTTGTTATGGATGCTTGCAACAATCGCGCGGCTTTCGCGCAAATTGTCAGCCGCCCTTATCATACCGCTGCTCCTCTTTTACGCGGCCATTACCGGTCTCCACATTTCCAGCATACGGGCCGCGCTGATGAGCTCGATCCTCCTTGGCGGATTATTTTTCGAACGCAGGGTTTTCGTTCTTAACAGTCTCGCAGCGGCGGCATTCTTTCTCCTTTCGTGGAATACGAACGAACTGTTTTCGACAGGTTTTCAACTCTCCTTTGCTGTTGTCGCTGCCATCATTTTATTTGCCGATCCGCTCGCCGGACTGTTGCAGCGCTGGGTTGCTCCCGATCCCTTCTTACCACGAAGCCTGTTGCGCCGTTCGCAACGCTGGCTGCATTCAAGCTCCGAATGGTTCTGCCGCGGCGCCGGCGTATCACTCGCAGCATGGCTCGGTTCGTTACCGCTGGTACTCTGGTATTTTTACATCGTTACGCCGATCTCGTTGGTCGCGAATCTGATTGTTGTACCGATTGCATTCTTTATCCTGGCGATCGCCCTTCTTTCTCTCATTTCAACACCGCTCATTCCCGCGCTGGCGGTCATTTTCAACAATGCCAACTGGCTCTTGGTTAAGGTGGTAATGGCAATTGTTCAATTGCTTGCGAACATGCCTGGCGGCCATTTTTATGTCGAACATCCGCATTGGCCGGAACATTTGGTGGCGAAGGTGACGGTGCTCGATGTCGATGCCGGCGCGGCCGTTCATTTACAAGCCGGGAACTCAAACTGGCTGTTCGATTGCGGAAGCAATCGAACCTATCCTCGCGTTGTCCGTGAGTACCTGCACTGGGCCGGTGTGAACCGGCTTGCGGGCGTGCTGCTTAGTCACGGTGACGCCAGCCATATCGGTGGGACGGCACAATTGCTGGAAGAGTTTCCCTGGATTCGCTCTGTGGACAATCCGACTCCAGATCGCTCCGTCATTCACAAAAAGTTGCAACGTTTGTTCCGAGAACACGGAATCAAACCGGACAATCTAACGGCGGGAGACAGTTTTCGTCTCTCGCACGATGTCTCCGCCGAGGTTCTGTTTCCTTCGGGAAATTTCAGATCAGCAACCGCCGACGATCAGGCTTATGTCGTTCGCGTGCTGGTCGCACCCGCAACCTCGATCTTGTTTATGTCAGACAGCGGTGCCGCGACCGAACAGCAATTAATGGCTCAGCGTCTCCATCTGC